>JAFVWV010000109.1 GCA_017501495.1 Bacteroidales bacterium
ATGCAGCACATACACGAGGCGGGAGAATGCGACCCGGAGACGGTGCGCTACATCAAAAGCGAGGAGGAACTGGCCAGCGAACGCCGCAGCGAGTCCGATCCGCGATGGGATGCCCTCAAGGGGCTGATGAACGACGAATGATGAGCGGTGAGTGAATGAATTGATAAAGAAATAAATAAACAAAAAAAGTAATAATATGCCACATCCAAAACACAGATTCTCGCAGACCAGAACGGCCAAGAGAAGAACGCACGACGCGTTGGAGACCGCCCAGCTGACCACTTGCAGCAATTGCGGCGCACAAGTTATGTATCACCATGTATGCCCCGAGTGCGGCTACTACCGCGGCAAACTCGCCATCGAGAAGAACGCCGAAGAGTAAGCGCGTGATGCAATGCTTAGGAAGAAGCCTCCCCTGAACGGTGGGAGGCTTTTCTTTTTGGCCATGTCGGAAAAAAGTTGTATTTTTGCATCCGCAAATTTGGAAGAATGGAATTCTTGCTCGGCATACTCTGCGGCGTCATCCTGTCGTGGCTGTTCAGCTTCGGACCGGCATTCTTCGGTCTGATACAGAACAGCATACACCATGGTTTCCGTCGCGCCACGGCCTTCGCCGTAGGTGTGAGCCTGAGCGATGTCGTGGTCGTTTTCCTGATGCTGACAGTGCTTCAAAATGTCGACATGAGCTCCGTGATGCACAATGTATATGTGGCTTTGATATGCGGCGTGGGCATCTCTTATATTGGAATACGCACATTCCGCAAGAAAGCCATTGTCAAAAAGGGAGGCGGCGGAAGCTCAAAATTCAGCATGTCGGGCACCGAGCGCACATGGCAGCTGATGCTCAACGGCTTCCTGCTGAACATCCTTAATCCGTTCATCTGGATTTATTGGATTTCGGTGATTTCTTTCGTCTCGGCCGAGGCCGACATGACCACCGCCGAGCGATATATCTTCTTCGCCGGACTGCTTTTTGCCACCCTCGGCTGCGACATGCTGAAATGCCGTCTGGCCTCGCTGCTGCAGACATGGTTCACGGCGAGGGTGCTCAACCTCTTCAACAAGATAACGGGCTTGGTGCTGATAGGATTCGGTGTATATATGGTGGTGTCGATGGTGCTCTACCAGACCAATCCCAAGATACGCGAGAAAGAGCAAGAAAACACTCCTCAGAGCACCAAAATCATGCAGTCGCTACATCATCACATAAATCGCGACACGGGTCGGCATGCCGACACCATCTACTTCAGATAGACAACCTTGCGGGCTGCATAGCCTTCGATGCCGACGACGAATACCCCAAAGTGCGGCAGGTCGATGTGCTCGACGGCTGCGGCGCCGGCAATCGAGGCGACCATGCGACCCATAATGTCGCTGACGCTGACGCGCAATCCTTCGGCAGCGCTGACAGTCAGACCCGTTGCGTCGATGGCTATTGCAGGAGCGTTTGAGTCAATGTCGGCAATGCCATCCGGGCAGCGGGCTTCGACGAGATGCTGCGAGGCCCAGTTTGGCGAGCCGCTGTAGGCAGCAAGGCTTCCGCAGGGCACTTTGACAGTCGGCCGATAGGCCCCGTCAAAGGCCGTCGCGGCCAAGGCCGGAGGCACGGAACTGAGCATGTGCACGGTGTCGAGTACGGCGCAGTCCTTGAACACCAGCGGACCGATAAAGCGGACTGACTGGGCTATCGTCACCTCGCTCAGCGAGTGGCAGTTGTACATGGCCATGCCAGCGATGCCCAGTGTGCCTTCGCGCACAGTGATGGCACCGGCTTGCGAGGTGCGCACACGCACCAGATAGTCGCCAACGTACAATGCCGAACTGTCGACCCAATTGGATATATTGTTGTAATAGCCGCAGTTGTTGAAAGCTTCGCTGGCTATGCTGTCGATGGTCGAAGGCAGCTCGATGGCTTCAAGCGCCGTGCATCCGAAGAAAGCGAGGGTGCCTATGCTGTGGACGCTTTGCGGCACGACGACACTTGTGAGGCCTGTGCACATGCGGAATGCACGCTGACCGATGGCAGTGACGGTGTAGGTGGAGCCGTTGTTGCTGACGGTGGCCGGGATTTCGAGGTCGCCGTTGGGCGTGGCATAATAGTCCCAGTCGGGATTGACTACGCTGACCGCACCGGCCGACGTCACATCGAAGTAGAGCGTCTGGCCTGTGGGAGCTGTGGCGCTGAAAGAGAATGCCCTCGCCGTCAAGGCGACGGCGAGGAGCATCATAAGTGTTGTAAGTCTTTTCATGTTCGGTTTGTTATTCGCGAGCGGCGAGGAGAAGCTCCATCATCTTAATGGCGCTTTCGCTGATGACGGTGCCAGGGCCGAATATGGCGGCCACACCGGCTTTGAACAGGAAGTCGTAGTCCTGCGGCGGGATGACGCCGCCGGCAACGACCATGATGTCTTCGCGGCCCAGTTTCTTCAGCTCTTCGATCACCTGCGGCAGCAGGGTCTTGTGGCCTGCGGCCAGCGAGCTGGCACCGAGGATGTGCACGTCGTTTTCGACAGCCTGTTTGGCGGCCTCGGCCGGAGTCTGGAAGAGCGGACCCATATCGACGTCGAATCCGAGGTCGGCGTAGCCGGTGGCTACCACTTTGGCGCCGCGGTCGTGACCGTCCTGGCCCATTTTGGCTATCATGATTCGGGGGCGACGGCCTTCGAGCTTGGCAAATTTGTCGGTCAGTTCCTGGGCTTTCTTGAAGCTCTCGCTGTTCTTGGTTTGGCTGCTGTACACGTTGCTGATGAGGTTGATTTTTGCTTTGTAACGACCATAGACTTTCTCGAGAGCATAGCTGATCTCGCCCAGCGAGGCACGCTTGCGGGCGGCGTCGATGCTGAGTTCGAGCAGGTTGCCTTCGCCGGTCTCGGCGCAGCGGGTCAGTGCGTTGAGGGCGGCCTCGACGGCGGCGCTGTCGCGTTCGGCGCGCAGTTTGGCCAGACGCTCGATCTGCGCCTTGCGCACGGCGGTGTTGTCTACTTCGAGGGTCTCGATGGGGTCTTCGTGGTCGAGGCGGTATTTGTTGATGCCGACGATGGTGTCGACATTGGAGTCGATGCGGCTCTGCTTGCGGGCCGAGGCTTCCTCGATACGCATCTTGGGCACACCGCTCTCAATGGCTTTGGCCATGCCGCCCAGTTTCTCCACTTCCTGGATGTGGGCCCAGGCGCGATGGGCTATTTCATGGGTGAGTGTCTCGACGTAGTAGCTGCCTGCCCACGGGTCGACCACGCGGCAGATATTGGTCTCTTCCTGCAGATAAATCTGGGTGTTGCGAGCAATTCGGGCGCTGAAGTCGGTCGGCAGTGCAATGGCTTCGTCGAGGGCGTTGGTGTGGAGGCTCTGGGTGTGACCCAAAGCGGCGCCCATGGCTTCGATGCAGGTGCGGGCCACGTTGTTGAAGGGGTCCTGTTCGGTGAGGCTCCAGCCCGAGGTCTGCGAGTGGGTGCGCAACGCCAGCGACTTGGGATTTTGGGGGTTGAATTGTTTGACAATCTTGGCCCAAAGCATACGTGCAGCACGCATTTTGGCGATCTCCATGAAATGGTTCATGCCGACGCCCCAGAAGAAGGAGAGGCGCGGTGCGAAATCGTCGACGCTCATGCCAGCTTTGACACCGGCGCGCAGATACTCAAGTCCGTCGGCCAGGGTGTAGGCCAGCTCGATATCAGCGGTGGCGCCAGCTTCCTGCATGTGGTAGCCGGAGATGCTGATGCTGTTGAACTTGGGCATGTGTTTTGAAGTGTACTCAAAGATGTCGGCGATGATTTTCATCGAGGGCAGGGGAGGGTAGATATAGGTGTTGCGCACCATGAACTCCTTAAGGATGTCGTTCTGGATGGTGCCCTGAAGCTGCTCTTGAGGCACGCCCTGCTCTTCGGCGGCGATGATATAGAAGGCGAGAATCGGAAGCACGGCGCCGTTCATGGTCATGGAGACGGACATCTTGCCGAGGTCGATTTGGTCGAAGAGGATCTTCATGTCGAGGATGCTGTCGATGGCCACACCGGCCTTGCCGACGTCGCCGACAACGCGTTCGTGGTCGCTGTCGTAGCCGCGGTGGGTGGCCAGGTCGAAGGCGCAGCTGAGGCCTTTCTGACCGGCAGCGATGTTACGGCGGTAGAAGGCGTTGCTCTCTTCGGCTGTGGAGAAACCGGCATACTGGCGGATGGTCCACGGGCGCATGACGTACATGGTCGAGTAGGGGCCGCGGAGGAACGGCGCTATGCCGGCGGCATAGTTCAGATGCTCCATGCCTTCGAGGTCTTTTTTGCCATAAGCGGGCTTGACGTCAATCTGTTCGGGCGTCTTCCAGTTCTTCTCAATATGGTTTTCTTTCTCCCATTCGGCGAAGGATTCACGCTTCGCGTCGACTGCCTTGATGTCGACTTTTGAAAAATCTGGTCTCATTATCAGTTATTTGTATTGTTGTCGTTTGTATCGTTCAAATTGCAAATATAGTCATTTTTTCAGATGTGGCAAAATTTCTTTCACAAAATGTGCATATTAGCGTGTTCTGGAGCTTCGAAAAGCGGAGCGGAAAAATATGTCTGTCGTTCGGAAAAATACCCATGAAAAAAGTGTATCTTTGCAATGTGAAAAGTAAACGTAAAAATCTTTGATATGAAGTTGATGAAATTGATGGCAATTCCGATTGCTGCACTGTCGATGATGCTATGCTCATGCACAGAAGAGAATGTGAGCTACATGGCCGACAGCCATTGGATTTTGAAGGTCGACGGTGTCTCGGTCGGACATCGGTTGGCACTTACCTTTCACGGTGACGAGATGCAGGTGTTCGACGCTTCGTATGACACACCGCCATTCGCCGACGGAGTGTGGGACTATTACATCGACGAGGACGACGATCTGTATATGTCGCGCACCTACAGTGACGGCGATGATGAGACGACTGAAAGCTATCGGCTGCATTGCGATGTGGACGAGGATTTTACGGTTCTCAATCTTGTCTATGACCCGTGGATAGGCGGCAGCCACATCTACCAGTTCGAGCGACGTTGAGGTCGCAAATTGTTGTTTTTCGAAAAAAATATTTGGTCGTATGCCGAATTATTAGTATCTTTGCACCATGAAACGTCTGCTTTTTGTATGTCATGGCAATATCTGCCGCAGCCCTATGGCTGAGTTTATTATGAAGAAGCTGGTGCGCAACGCCGAGCGGGAGGCTGACTTTGAAATCGCGTCGGCTGCCACAAGCACTGAGGAAATAGGCAATCCGGTCTATCCCATGGCGCGGCAGGAACTGGCCAAACACGGCATCGGATGCCCAGGTCACTCGGCACGCCAGTTGACCAAAGCCGACTATGCCCACTTCGACATGATTGTGGGCATGGATGCCAACAATATGCAGAGCATGCTCGATATACTCGGTGGCGACCCGGACGGAAAACTCAGCCTGATACTGGATCATACAGATCATCCGCGCGACGTGGCTGACCCATGGTATACGCGCAACTTCACCGCCGCCTGGAAGGATATTTACGAAGGCTGCACAGCGATATACA
This sequence comes from Bacteroidales bacterium, assembly GCA_017501495.1. Classification (GTDB taxonomy): domain Bacteria; phylum Bacteroidota; class Bacteroidia; order Bacteroidales; family P3; genus Colimorpha. The sequence goes on from JAFVWV010000109.1 coordinate 5,529, forward strand.
ACAAACTCAGCGCTGATGAATGAACCTGCTGTCGACTTCGAACAAGTCGAAGCTCTCGGTATCTCGCGTGAGGCTTACGATGAAATATTGGATATAGTAGGCCGTATACCCACAATGGAGGAATTGTCCACGCTGCTGGCTATGTGGGAGAGTAACGGACGCCAGCAGAGCCTGTATGGATGGCTTAGGGGGCAGAAGCATACGGTGGAGCGGGACGAGTATCTTTATACTGGCTGTGCTGAACATCGCGCCATTCGCGAGCCGAAAGTCAGGGAGTGTTTGGCCATTGCCAAGGAACTTTGCGATAATTCCAGCCCCAGGGCACTCAATCTTCAGTTGTCTACGGGTTTGTTGCTATATATGGTGGGCAACGTGAGTACTGAATTTGCCGACGGTGAGTATGCGCGCCGTTGTCTGCATATTGTAGATGAACCGATGGGCTCTGCAGGCCGTGAGGAGGACTGTCGATATATAGAGATGATTCTTGGAGCTTTGCGCGATGCCGGCCAATGCGGAGAATCGATGATGATAGGGCAGGGCGGTCTCTTTTGCTCGCTTATGCACTATACAATGCCTTTGGGCTATGATATTCTTTCTCCTCGCGAGGTGCGTCTCGATGCGTTCCTGTTTGGTGAAGAGTGTGGGCGCTATATTGTGTCCTTGTCGGAAGAGGAAGAGGATCAGTTCCTGCTGAAACTCGATGAGGCCCGGCTCAACTGCTGCTTCCTTGGGCGCACAACGAAGAACCGGGTCGTAGTCAATGGATTTGACTTCGGCCCGGTCGGTAGCTATATGCACTGATTCTCTCTACAAAACAAATTTTACTCTGAAACCTCGTGTAGTCGGTTCTTCGACCACCTCTCGGCATAACGATTTTATTTCGTCGATAGTCTTATTGTCGATACCGGAATCGCTTAGTGGTGATGTCTCAGCGCCTTCTTTCATGAAATCGAGAGCTGTGATGTTGTTTTGTTCGCTGTAAGTCAGGCGCAGCGTGAACGGGTACTGTTTCTGCATAACGCTGCTTGTCATTAGGTCGGTGAGCCGGTCGGCAGCTTCGCGTTTGCCGGCGATGTTGTATTTGTTGCAGAAAGCGCCCATCTGCGAATGCACATCAAACATGTCGAAATCTGTGCTGTCGACCTCAAACACAAGTTTGTGGATGCGCTGCACAAAAGCTTTGGTGGCGCTGTGGACCGGATTTTCGAACACCTGCTGTGGTGTGCCGTCTTCGTAGATGATGCCTTCGTTCATGAAGAAAATGCGGGTGCTGACATCGTGGGCGAACTTCATCTCATGGGTGACAATGAGCATGGTCATGCCCTCTGACGCCAGTTGGCGCAATACGCTTAGTACCTCGCCAACCATTGTCGGGTCGAGGGCCGACGTCGGTTCGTCAAACAGAATGACTTCGGGATGCATGGCGAGGCATCGCGCTATGGCCACGCGCTGTTTTTGTCCACCCGAGAGGTCTGACGGCATGGCATTGGCTTTCTCGGCCATGCCCACTTTTCTCAGCATCGTCATGGCTTCGTTCTCTGCTTCTTGACGGGTGAGTCCGCGCAATTTCATCGGCGCAAAGGTGACATTGTCCAAGATGCTTAGATGCTCGAACAAGTTGAAACTTTGGAAGACCATGCCCATCTTCTGGCGCAGTTTGTTCAAAGGGTATCCTTTTGCCAGAATGTTTTCGCCGTCGACGATTATCTCGCCGCCGGTGGGTGGATCGAGCAGATTTATTGCACGCAGAAATGTGCTCTTACCTGTGCCGGAAGGCCCGATAATGCTGATGACTTCGCCCTGATTGATTTCACAGTTGACATCCTTCAAGACCTTGAAAACCGAACCGTCAGGGTTGATGTATTGTTTGCTGAGGTGCTTTATCGTGATCATTTCTTATTGTTTTTAACGGTGAGATCGAGCAATTTGCCAAGAAGCCATGCAAGTATGAAGTAGATTATGGTGACAATCAACAGTGGGAAGAAGGCGTCGAAGGTGCGGTTGCGTATCATATCGCTGGCGCGGGTCAGGTCGTTGATAGCTATGTAGCCGACGATGGACGTGTTTTTCACCAGCGAGATGGCTTCGCCCTTGTAGACGGGCAGCACGTTGCGCACTGCTTGCGGCGCAATGATGTATACGAAGGTCTGCCATGGCGTGAATCCAATAGCCAGGCCGGCCTCCCGCTGTCCGTTGCCGACAGAACTGATTGCCGAACGGAACATTTCGCTGACGTAGGCGGCGAAGTTGAGGGCAAAGGCCGATACGGCTACCATAGTGGCGCTCATCCCGGTGCCGGCGAGGATGACGTAGAACATGATAAGCAGGAACACAAGCATGGGGATGCCTCGCATAATGTCAATGTATATTTTGGCGGTCTGGCTCACCCAGCGGCGACGGCTCATCCGCATCCAGCACACTCCTGCGCCGAGCAGTGAGCCAAGCAGAATCGCCAGCACCGAGATCTTGACCGTCTCCCATAAACCGCTGGTGATGTATTTCCATCGGTTTTCGACAATTAGGTTGTTGCGGAAAACATCTTTCATGCGTTGGCCAAAGCTCACGCTCGCCATGTGCGAGGCTTCGTCCTTTACATAATAGCCAGGATGGGCATTGAAGTGGCTGCTTGCAAAGTCGAGAGTCTTTTGACGTTCTTCGGTGATGAAGATTCCTCCGCCGAGGATGTCGACGCTGCCGCTTTGCAACGCCGGCACGCCGGCACTCGCTGGCAGGAAGTTGAACTTGACAGGGCGACCGGCGTATCGGCCGAACCTCTGCATCAGTTCTGGCTCCAGACCATACCACTCTTTTTCTATGGGGAAGGCGACTGGCGGCATGTTCACGCACTCGCCGACCAGTATTGGTTTGCCTTTGGGCGCAGGACCTAAATCGGGCATGGCCACCTGCGATGGGGTTTCGCTGTAGAACCAGCGCTCGTATATGGTCTGCATTTCGCCCGTGGCGATAAGAGAATCGATGAAATGACTAAGTGAGTCGCGCAGGCTGGAGCTCTCCTTGCGGAACACCATTCCGCAAGGGAAATCAGTCTCGCCGCGGAGTGCCAGACGTATGCCGAGCCGCCGCTGTTCGTCCTGCGGAATAAGGCAGTCGTCGTCGATATATATGTCGGCCTGCCCGCCGACAAGGGCTTCGATGCAGTCGGTCTGTGTGTTGAAACTCAGTTTCGTGATGTCTGTGCGTGACGAAAGCAGTATTTCGTATATAGAGCCTGCGTTATAGGCCACTTTATGGCCGATGATGTCGGCTTCGGACTGTAGGTCGACCGACTTTTTATCGGTGTGGCTGCAACCGGTAATCAACAGTAAGACGGCCATTCCTATGGCTGTCATCAAAGATAATCCTGTGTTTTTCATGTTTGGTGGCTCTTAGAATCCTGTTTTGTGTCTTATGTTTTGCGCCAATACTGTGGAAACATTTTCAGGAGTGAGCCCTGTGACGTTGATGCAGAGGTCGTAGTTGTGGGCATCAAGCCGCGACGTATCGGCCACGTTTTTGACAAAAGTGTCGCGCTCGCGGTCTATGCGGTCCACCACTTTAGCGGCTTCGTCGGTGTCGAGGTGTTCTTTTTCGGCTATGCGTCTGATGCGGGCGTCGCGGTCGGCCACGATGAGTATGTGGTGTGCGTTGGGGGTGTCGCGGAATATGTGAAAACCTGCACGGCCGACGATGATGCAGCTCTCTTTCTCGGCCAGCTCGCGCAGCAGTCGTGATTCGGCGTAGTAGAGACTGAGGGGTGTAGGCTCTACATTGCCCGAGGTGTAGCTGGCGGCGCCAAACTGCTGGTACATACGGCAGATGTCGTTCCACCAGTTTGTCTTTTGTGCCATTATTTGGTCCATATTCTCCATGGTGATACCAAACTCGTCGGCTACTTTTTCGATGAAGGTGCGGCCGTATACTTTGAGGCCGAGTTTCTCGCCCAGCAGGCGGGCAATGCTTCCGCCGCCGCTTCCGCATTCACGGTTGATAGTGATGATTGTGTTGCTCATGGCAGTTCTATTTTTTTTGAAAGAAGGCACCGTTGTTTCGACGGTGCCTTCAGTATCCAAGCATATCGACAAAGAGACTGTCGTTTAGCGGCGTTTCTCTTTGATACGGGCTTTCTTACCGGTGAGGTTGCGCAGGTAGAAGATACGGGCGCGACGCACGGCACCGCGCTTGTTGACGTCTATCTGCTCGATGAACGGGCTGGCGAAGGGGAAGATACGCTCCACTCCGACGCCGTTCGTGACCTTGCGGACAGTAAAGGCCTCAGTAGCTCCGCTTCCACTGCGCTGCAGCACAACGCCCTGGAAGTTCTGGATTCTCTCTTTGTTACCTTCTTTGATCTTGTAATGTACAGTGATGGTATCGCCAGCCTTGAACTCGGGGAACTCTTTGCGTTCGACGAGGTTCTCTACATACTGCATTAATTCAGTTTTTCCCATGACAAATAGATTCTTTTAGTGGTTAAACTCTTATTTCTTTACCATCTTGACAACAGCGGTGAAGGCCTCGGGATTGTTCATGGCGAGGTCGGCAAGCACCTTGCGGTTGAGTTCGATGTTGTTCTTGTGAAGTTCGCCCATAAAGACGGAGTACGAGATACCGTTGATGCGGCAGCCGGCGTTGATACGGTTGATCCACAGCGAGCGGAATTCGCGCTTCTTGTTCTTTCTGTCGCGGTAGGCGTAGGTCTGACCTTTCTCCCATTTGTTCTTGGCGACGGTCCATACGTTTTTACCTCTGCCCCAATAACCTTTGGTGCGGTTGAGGATTTTCTTTCTGCGTGCTCTTGAAGCAACGGCATTGACTGATCTTGGCATAAGTTTTTAATTTGTTTTTCGTTCAGGCGGCAGCACGGTAGTTGTTGACTTTTTGTTGAACCGTCTGCACTTGTTTGCTCTGTAACAATGGTTAATAACTCCTGTTTCTTTCTTGCTTTTTTAGGCAAGCAGCATGCGTTTGACGCGCTTCTCGTCGTCGCGGCTCACGAGGGCGGTGTGGTCGAGGTTGCGCTTCTGGGTCGTCTCCTTTTTGGTCAGGATGTGACTGTGGTAAGCATGCTTTCTTTTGATTTTGCCGGTGCCGGTGAAGGCGAAACGCTTTTTGGCAGCGGCCTTGGTTTTCATTGTAGGCATTACTTTACTGTTTTTTTAAGTTAGACTATATGTTGATATACTTGGTTTCTTGTTTCTATTTTTTCGGCGCGATGATCATCAGCATGCGCTTGCCTTCGAGGCGCGGCATCTGCTCGGGTTTGCCGTATTCGAGCAGCGCCTCGGCGAATTTCAGCAGCTGCTGTTCACCCTGCTCTTTGTAGACGATGCTGCGTCCGCGGAAGAAGACGTCGACCTTCACTTTGTTGCCTTCCTTCAGGAAGCGGATGGCGTGGTTGAGTTTGAACTCGAAGTCGTGGTCGTCGGTCTGCGGGCTCAGACGGATCTCCTTGATGACAATCTTCTGCGAGTTGGCCTTGCGTTCTTTCTCGCGCTTCTTCTGCTCGTAGAGGAACTTCTGGTACTCGATGATTTTGCATACCGGCGGGTTGGCGCTGGGCGAAATCATCACCAGGTCAAGTCCTTCGTCGTAGGCGCGGCGGAGGGCTTCCTTGGTGTTGAGTATTGTCGGCTCCATGCCTTCGCCGACCACGCGCACCATCGGCACGTCGATGCGTTCGTTGATCAGGTGCTCCGGTTCTTTCTTGACCGGCCCGCGGCCTCTCTGCGGCACGCGCGGCGCATTGTTGTTGTAGGGCGTTGCTATAACTTGGTTCTCCTATATTAATTTAACTTCTCTCATTTGGTGATCATCACCCGGCTGATTTCGTCTTCGATGAGTTTGGCGAAGGCTTCGGGTGTCATCGAGCCCAGGTCGCCGGCGCCCTGGCGGCGCACGCTGACGGTGCCTTCGGCGATTTCTTTCTCGCCGAGGATGAGCATGAAGGGCACTTTGGCCAGTTCGGCGTCGCGTATCTTGCGGCCGATTTTCTCGCTGCGTTCGTCTATGGTGCCGCGCAGGCCGAGGTCTTCGAGGCGGGCCTTCATGGCGCGGGCCTGGTCGATGTATTTCTCGCTGACGGGCAGTATCATGAATTGGTCGGGGGTGAGCCAGAGCGGGAATTTGCCGCCGGTGTGCTCAATCAGCACGGCGCAGAAGCGCTCCATCGAGCCGAAGGGGGCGCGGTGGATCATCACCGGACGGTGTTTCTGGCCGTCGCTGCCAATGTATTCGAGGCCGAAGCGCTCGGGCAGGTTGTAGTCGACTTGTATGGTGCCGAGCTGCCAGCGGCGTCCGATGGCGTCTTTGACCATGAAGTCGAGCTTGGGGCCGTAGAAGGCGGCTTCGCCCAGCTCCACGCGGGCGGGCAGGCCTTTCTCCTTGCAGGCTTCGACGATGGCTTGCTCGGCCTTGGCCCAGTTCTCGTCGGTGCCCACGTATTTGGTCTTGTTGTTGGGGTCGCGAAGCGATATCTGTGCCTCGAAGTTCTCGAAGCTCAGTGCCTTGAAGATGATCTCGATGATTTCCATCACCTTGATGAATTCTTCTTTCACCTGGTCGGGGCGGCAGAAGATGTGGGCATCGTCCTGAGTAAATGAACGCACGCGTGTGAGGCCGTGCAGCTCGCCGCTCTGCTCATAGCGGTAGACGGTGCCGAACTCGGCGATGCGCAGCGGGAGGTCCTTGTACGACATCGGCTCGTTCTTGTAGATCATGCAGTGGTGCGGGCAGTTCATGGGTTTGAGCAGGTACTCCTCGCCCTCTTCGGGGGTGGTGATGGGGCGGAAGCTGTCGGCGCCGTAGTGGTCCCAGTGGCCGCTGGTGACGTAGAGCTGCTTGCCGCCGATGTGCGGGGTGATCACCTGCTTGTAGCCGTAGCGTTTCTGTATTTTGCTCAGGTAGTCCTGCAGGCGCAGGCGCAGGTCGGTGCCTTTGGGCAGCCAGATGGGCAGTCCCTTGCCCACCATGTCGCTGAACATGAACAGGCCCATTTCCTTGCCTATTTTGCGGTGGTCGCGTTTTTTGGCCTCTTCGAGCATGGCCAGGTATTCGTCGAGCTCTTTCTTCTTGGGGAAGCTGATGGCGTAGATGCGGGTCAGCTGTTTGCGGTGCTCGTCGCCGCGCCAGTAGGCGCCGGCGAGGCTCAGTATCTTTACGGCCTTGATGGCGCCGAAGTCGACCAGATGCGGTCCGCGGCAGAGGTCGGTGAACGCGCCGCTGTCGTAGAAGCTGATTTCGCCGTCGCTCAGCTCGCTGATGCGCTCCAGTTTGTATTCGTCGCCTTTTTTGGTGAAGAAGTCGATTGCTTCGGCTTTGCTCACCTCGCGGCGGGTGATGGCGGTCTTGGCCTGCACCAGCTCCATCATCTTTTTCTCGATCTTGGGGAAGTCCTCGCTCGAAATCTGGTAGTCCATGAAGTCGATGTCGTAATAGAAGCCGTTTTCGATGGCGGGACCGAAGCCGAATTTCACGCCTGGATAGAGCAGCTCGATGGCCGATGCCAGCAGGTGGGCGCTTGTGTGCCAGAAGGTCTCTTTGCCTTCTTCGTCGTTCCAGGTGAGCAGTTGGACGGTGGCATCCTCATTGATGGGGTGGTAGAGCTCCGTCACTTTGTCGTTCACTTTGGCCGAAAGCACATTGCGTGCCAGGCCCTCGCTGATGCTTTTCGCTATGTCGAGAGGGGTGACGCCAGCCTCGTGCTGGTGTACCGAACCGTCTGGTAATGTTATATTTATCATGATAATTTTAGTCTTGTTGAGGTCATAATTCGAACTGCAAAGATACAACTTTTTTTGAAATCAGGAAAAAAATAATTTATTTTATGCTTTTTACTCGGGCTTGCCCCCCGTCCGGTAGTGCATATCAACGATACATCAACGATATTTCAACGATATTTCAACGATTGCAATCGTTGAAATATCGTTGAAATATCGTTGATGTATCGTTGATATGCACTACCGGACGGGGGGCAAGCCC
>JAFVWV010000110.1 GCA_017501495.1 Bacteroidales bacterium
AAATAATGGTGTTTTAGGTGCCATATTTGGATTCTATTTTTTGATCATGCTAAGGTATTCGATGATGTTGTTGAAAAAGCCCCGCAGTTCGACTTGTCCGTCGCCGCGGATGATGAGGTCGAAGACTTCTGTAGGGTCTTCGCTCGGAGTGGCATAGACAACTTTAAGGCTTGCATCTGTGCGCAGGGCGATGTATTGAGAGAAGAAGTTCTGTTCGCCAATTGTGTCGATGAGAAGGTCGTAATGCCGACTTATGAAGGGCTCAATGGAGTCGTTGGTGGGCAATCCCCAGAAATTGAAATCTGAGCCGACACGGCATTTATATGTGGATTGGTGAGTTATGACGAAGTTGAGTTCTTGGTCTTTCTGCTGCATGGCGATGATATGGACGCTTTTACCTTGGCTCTCCATCACCTTGGCAAAGTGGTGCAGGATATTCCAGTTGGCCTCGTCGCTTAAACGGCAGATAACTCCGATGGTCTTTATTTCCTCGATGTTTTCAATTTTCTTGTCGCGAGGCGCATTTTTCAGGTCTTTGATGATCTGGCGCTGACGTATGTCTTTAATGAAGTCGAGCATAATCTATTCAAATAATGAGTGTTGACGATAAAGGGTGAAACTGTGGCGATGGTAGGGGCTGATACCGTGTTCTTCGATGGCGCGGTAGTGTTCGGCTGTAGGGTATCCTTTGTTTCGGTCCCAACCATATACGGGATAATCTTGATGCAGGCGGATCATGATGGCGTCGCGATAGGTTTTGGCCAGTATGCTGGCGGCGGCAATTGGCATGAAGCGAGCGTCGCCACCGACAATGCATTGGTAGGGCAGGGAAGTCTCATTATAGAAGCGATTGCCGTCGATAAGGAGAAATTCTGGCTTTATTTTTCCAAGATGCGTCCCTCCTGCGGTGACACCTTCTGCCGGTCGGCCTACGAGGGCATTGGCCGCAAGGCTCATGGCATGTGTGGATGCGTGGAGTATGTTTAGTGAATCTATCTCTTCTGGAGTGACTTCGGCCACTGCCCAGGCCAGTGCATCGCGCTCGATTTCTATGCGCAGGTTGTTGCGCTGGCGTTCGCTGAGTTGCTTTGAGTCGTTGAGTGTGGGAGAAGTGTATCCGTCGGGCAGCAGGACGGCCGCAGCCACCACGGGACCGGCCAGTGGTCCCCGGCCCGCCTCGTCGCAACCCGCCTCTCGGCGTCCAGATTTGACACAGAAGTTTAGCATAGCAGGGCGGAAATAAGTGTGATAATCAACAACGTGTCATTGACCCATGTGCGGCGTTTTTTGTGTCCTATCATGGTTCGCCGTGTGGGTAACATCATGTTTGAACCGCACAGGGCGAATGGTATGGCGAAGAGGGCCGGCTCTATTGGCAACATCTGGGTGTACAGGAGTACCGCGATGCCTCCAAAAACGAACAGTATTACCGAAATGGCATTTTTTTGGAATATGACTGTTTTTTCGTTCAATTGGGAAATCATCGCAAAGAGAGCTATGAGCATGATGCTTGTCAGCACGATGTTCGCCACGAGTTTGGGTGTGGTTGTCTGGCCGATGAAGACTCCGATGGACCCGAATGTGTCGGTTGTCTGTTGCCACCATGACGACAAGTCGCCGGTGAAAAGAAGTATAATGACCAAAGCTATGTATGGAGCGGCGAAACCGAGGAGCATGGCCGCCCAGTCGCGCCAACCATAGAGCCGATAATTGATGGCCACCAGCAGATAGGTGAGCAGAAATGCTGTCGCGGGCAGGCTTATCATCGAGGCTAAGCCAATTAGAGCGGCAACGCTGCAAATGCGCGATGTTGGGAGGGTCAGCGGTGTGCCGTGTATCATCAGCCTGTGGAGGCACGCGATAAGAATGGCGTTTATCAACAGGGCCGGTGTCAGGGTTGTGGCTGTGGCGCTGGCGGCTGTAATATACAACAATGTCGGAAGCAGCGATGTCTGTGGAACGAGCGCTGCACTGGCTAACACAAGATTGAGCAATATGCCCTCTGCCAGCACCAGCAACATGGCAATGATTACGGCAGGCAGCGGTGTGTGTGTCAATGTCTTGCTCAGCAGGCTGTAGAGTATGGCGTCGCCTTCCGGCATGGGTTGCGGCGAGGCGATGGCGCGACCCCAAAAGAGTGCAAGTGCCACTAATATGAGCAGCACCTGCAAGGCCATATTCTTGCTGAACAATTTAATCATTGACAGTCTATTTCACTATGAGTTTTTCCGTGCGGCTGCCACAGCGCAGGATGTAGACTCCGCGTGGCCAGTCTCCGATGTTGATGTTTGTCTGGGTCGTGACGGGTATCTCTGCAACTTTGCGCCCGTCGATGTTGAGTATGGTGAGTGTCTGGGTTTCGCCACAGTTGGTGTTGACTGTAACCGTCTCGTTGGCGGGATTGGGAAACACGTGCAGTGGCAGCTGCATTTCTTCGGCAGCCTGTATGCCGATGATGCGGATGGCCTCGTTGACGGCTTTGAGAGCGTCTATTTTGCCCCAGCCCCAACGGAGGTCGGCGCTGTCGTGTGCATGCAGTGGACCGGTGACCGTGTCGTTGCGAGCGGTGCGGGTGACGATGTCGTAGACTTGCTCGGCACTGATGCCGGGGTTGGCTTGTAGCATGAGGGCCACGACGCCTGTGGCGGCCGGACTCGACATCGAGGTGCCGCTCATTTTGGACCAAATGTATGTCGCCGTCATGTTGCTCTCGGATGCTATTGCGGAGTATGAGTCGTCGGTCCAGGCACTAATTGACGAGACTACGTCAACGCCTGGTGCGGAGATGTCGGGTTTCTGGCGTCCGTCGATGACGGGACCGCTGCTGCTGAAGCTGGCCAATCGACCAACGCTGTATTTTGTGTGCGAGCTGTTCCATCGGTCGGCCGAATGGGCGGCCACGGTGATGCACCTGTGGGCCACGGCGGGTTCGCTGATGCTGTACAGTGAGTTGCCTCGTGTGAAGAGAGAGTCGTTGCCTGATTCGAAGGGTGCCCCTTCGTTGCCGGCATGGTTTTTCTTGTTGGCTACATTCCACGCGTGCACGGTGCCGCTTTCGGCAGTGATGTAGAGCTGAAGCTGCAGCGCGAGGTCGCGGTTGACATCGAGCTGTATGTGCGGGCGGTTGTCGAATGGGTTGGCGTGCTCGATAAGGGCGCGGTAGGGTATGAGAATCGTGTCGCAGACCAAGGTGTCGTATATGATTTGGTCGCCTGCGGCGGTGCTGAAGTCAGGGCTGGACCATACTGTGCCGCCTCTTTTCATGCGGAAGCGGGCTGTGAAGTCATTGCCCTCTTCGCCCCACATGATTAGGGCTTGCCCGATGGCGTCGGCGGCGTATGTGTAGTAGGTGGCGATGGTGCGCAGGGTGTCTACGGTGTCGGCTCTAAAGGTTTTGCTGATGTGGAATCCGTCGCCGTAGTTGTTGCCGGCGCTGGTGCAGAAGATAATGCCCTCTGCCGACCAGTTGTCTATGGCCTGGTCGAGGAGCGATGTGCCGTCGAGGGTGCTGAAGGAGTACATACCCCAGCTGCTGTTGACAACGAGCCTGCGGCCGTCTTGTTGCGCCACATTGCGCATCCACTGTACGCCGTCCATCCAGGCGGCTTCGTTTATGCCGAACGAACAGAGCAGGAATTCAGCTTTCGGGGCTTGTCCCACATAGCGGCCTGCGTGTCCGCGTCCGCCGGCGATACCGGCCACATGTGTGCCGTGTGTGCCGTAGCCGTAGATGTTGGATGTGTCGCCTTGGGCGGCTGTCAGTTGGTCGGCGCCGATGAGCTCGGTGCCGTAGTCGAAGCCATTGGGAGCGGGACCGGCCGTTCTGAAATGGTCCCAGGCGCGAGCTGTGCGTGGCGCTCCGAGGGGGGTGGCAATGTTGGGGTGGGTATAGTCGAAGCCCCAGTCGGTGATGCCGATATATACACCGGTGCCTTTAAAGTTGGTATCACCTGTGACGCCCAAGCCTTTCTGCACGCTGTCGGTGCGGGTGTCGACGCGGGTGTGGTCGCACATGGGCTGGGCCACTCGGTGCGCAATGCTGTATTGCAGAATGTCTTTATTGTTTTCGAGCACGTCGAGGCTCTCCACCGGAACGGTGAGGGTCACTATCTGGCCTGCCTGTGCACCAATCTTGATGCCGGCCGTCTCCAGTGTTTTGGGGTTGAAGCCATGTGCCATCTTGGCCAGGAATCGTATGCTTGTGGCTCCTGCCTGAATCTCTTCCTGCGTAAGGGCTTTGGTGTCGATGCCGCATTTCGGCGTCTGCGCCATAGCAAGGCCTAATGTGCACACAGCCAACAGTGTAAGTATAGCTTTCTTCATGTTCGTGTTTTTATATTATAGGTGCAAAGATACATCTTTTTTCTGAAATGGATGATAAAAAATTTAAAAAGAAGAGACCACCCTCACTTGAAGGCGGTCTCTTGTGCAGTGTGCGGGTGGGTGTGGACTCACACCTCCCAGGTGTCGCCACTGTTGAGCAGGTCGTCCATGCATTTGTATTTGCCGACGTTCATCTGCTCTTCCATCTGCTCTTCGTAGAGCTGGGTGTAGCTGACTTTCTTGACGTTGCGTATGACGCCGAGGGCCACGGGCAGATCGCCGCCCATGTGGGCCAGCATCATGTGGATGCCGGTGTCTTCGGTCGTCTCGTCGTGCACCATGATGTCGTCGATGCTGACGCCGTTTTCGCCGAGGGTGACCACTTCGAGCTGGCGGCCGTTGAAGCGCAGGCCTTTCTCTTTGTTTTTGCCGAAGAGCATCGGTTTGCCGTGCTCAAGCACTATGGTGCGGTCGTCGCGCACAGCGCGGTCCGTGATGGCGGCGTGCGTCTTGTCGTTGAAGATGACGCAGTTCTGCAGCACTTCTACCACCGAGCATCCGTCGTGTTTGGCGGCGCGGGTCATGCAGTCCGTGCTCAGGTTGGGCACGCAGTCCAGCGTGCGGGCAAAGAAGGTGCCCTGTGCGCCCATCACCAGCTCGCCCGGGTTGAAGGGGTAGTCGATCGTGCCGTAGGGCGAGGTCTTGGTCACCTGGCCGAACTTCGTCGTCGGGCTGTACTGGCCTTTCGTGAGGCCGTAGATCTCGTTGTTGAAGATCGTGATGTTCAGGTCCTGGTTGCGGCGCACAGCGTGGATGAGGTGGTTGCCGCCGATGGCCATCGAGTCGCCGTCGCCCATGTTCACCCACACGCTCAGTGCCGGATTGGCCAGCTTCACACCCGTGGCGATGGCGCAGGCGCGGCCGTGGATGCTGTGGAAACCGTATGTGTCGACATAGTATGGAATACGGCTCGAGCAACCGATGCCGCTGACCATGCAGACGTTTTCTTTCTTATAGCCGGTCTTCGGGAAGGTGGCCAGCAGGGCTGCCAGGATGGCGTGGTCGCCGCAGCCCGGGCACCATTTGACCATCTGGTCGCTCTGGAAGTCGGCTTTCGTATATTCTTTATCCGCTTTGGGAACGAAATGTTTTTCCATTTTTCTATTTCTTTTAGTCTGATTATTCTGAATATTCAGATTATTCCGAAAAAAAAGTTACTTCTCAAGGAGTCTGTTGAACTCGGCTTTCAGCTCGCCGACCTCGAAGGGCAGACCCATCACCTTGTTGTACTGGGTCATCGGGCACTCCGGATACTTCGTGCGCAGGTAGCCTGCGAATTGGCCGTTGTTCAGCTCGCACACCACGATCTTCTTGTAGCGGCGCAGGATGTCGCCTGTGTTCTTCGGCAGCGGGCAGATGTAGTTGAAGTGGGTGTAGGCCACCTTCTTGCCTTCGGCGTTCATCTCCTCGACGGCCAGGGTCAGTGCGCCGGCGGTGCCGCCCCAGCCTACGACGAGCAGGTCGGCGTCTTTGGCGCCCGTCACCTCCTGGTCGGGAATGTCGTTGGCCACGCGGTTCACCTTCTCCTGGCGGTTCTTGGTCATCAGGGCGTGGTTCTCGGGGTCGGTGCTCAGCGGGCCGTCGGGGCACTTCTCCAGGCCGCCGACGCGGTGGCTCAGGCCTTCCATGCCCGGCAGCGCCCACTCGCGTGCGTAGGTCTCCGGGTCGCGGCGGAACGGACGGTAGTCCGGGTCGTTCTCCTTGGCCAGGCGCGGCTTGATCTCCGGCATGTCTTTCATCGCCGGGATGCGGAAGAGCTGGCTGCCGTTGCCCAGGTAGCCGTCGGTGAGCAGGATGACGGGGGTCATGTGCTCGAGGGCTATCTTGGCGGCGTTGAAGGCCCAGTAGAAGCAGTTGGCGCTGCTCGATGCGGCCACCACCACCAGAGGGGCTTCGCCGTTGCGGCCGTAGAGAGCCTGGTCCAGGTCGCTCTGCTCCGTCTTCGTGGGCAGGCCGGTGCTGGGACCGCCGCGCTGCACGTCGACGACGACGAGCGGCAGCTCGGTCATCACGGCCAGTCCGAGGGCTTCGCTCTTCAGCGAGAGGCCGGGACCCGAGGTGGAGGTGCAGGCCAGTGCGCCTGCGTAGCTCGCGCCGATGGCGCTGCAGATGCCCGCAATCTCGTCTTCAGCCTGGAAGACGCGTGCGCCCAGGCTCTTGTGCTTGGCCAGCTCGACCATCACGTCGGTGGCGGGGGTGATGGGATAGCTGCCCAGGAACAGGCGGCGGCCGCTCTTTTCAGAGGCGGCCAGCAGACCCCAGGCCGTGGCCACGTTGCCCGTGATGTTGCGGTAGCGGCCTTTGGGCATCTGGTCGGCGTGGGCCACCTCGAAGATGTGCGAGTGCATCACCTCCAGCTTGTCGGCATATTCATAGCCCTCGGTCAGCACGGCCTTGTTCAGCTCGATGACGGCGGGTTTCTTGGCAAATTTGCGCTCCAGATATGCGAAGGTGTGGTCGAGGGTCTTGTGGGTGGAGTAGAAGATGATGCCGAGGGCGAACATGTTGCGGCTCTTGTCGGCGGTCTTCTTGTCGACGCCTTTCTCCTCGCCGATTTTCTCGGTGAACGAGGTGATGGGGGCTTTGATGATGGTGTAGGCGCGTTCGAGCTCGTCGGTGAAGGGGTTCTCCTTGTAGCCCGCCTTCTCCATGGCTTCGTCGGTGAAGGTGTCGATGTCCACGATCACCGTGGCTCCCTTCTTCGCCCACTTCAGTTGCGACTTGAAGGCGGCGGGGTTCATCGCGACCAGGATGTCGCACTTGTCGCCGCTGCTGTAGATGTGGTTGCCCACATGCACCTGATAGCCGCTCACGCCCGCTATCGTGTTGTGCGGTGCGCGGATTTCGGCGGGGTAATCGGGGAAGGTGGCGATGTCGTTGCCGGTCAGGGCCGATGCGTCGCTGAACAGGGTGCCGCTCAGCTGCATGCCGTCGCCCGAGTCGCCAGCAAATCGGACCACGAGGTCTTCTTTGTTAATTATCTGGTTTTCTGA
>JAFVWV010000111.1 GCA_017501495.1 Bacteroidales bacterium
GCCTTGCGTGCTTTTTCCTGTTCCTTCTTGGCTTTCTTGCGGTCGGCCTGCGCCTTGTTGCGCTGGTCGATTTTAGCTTGCTTGGCCGCAGCCACAGAGTCGGCTGCAGCTTTCTTTTGCATCTCGGCCGCCATCTGCTGCTGGGCAAGCAGCTCGCGTTTCTGGTTTGCAGTCAAGCGTATAGGATATTCCACCGAGTCGACCGGAGTCTGCATACGTATGCGAGCCGTGTCGGTGCTGTCGATTACCGGAGCTATGTATGGCAGCGGCTGCAAGGCCGTCAGCGAGTCGTAGGCCCAGCCAGCCAGTTTGCCCATATCGGCGGTCTCGTGGTATGACGCCATGGTGTCGTCCATCATGTCGGGCAGCAAGCGCTGTTTGATGCGCTGCACAAAAGCCTTGTTCTGTGGAAAAGCCTTGGCCTCGGCGTTGAGCATGCGGCAGGCTTCGCCGCGGTGGCCCATCAAGGCCAGCGCTACACCGTAGTCGGCATAGAGGCCGGGATGCATGGTGTCGGCGGCCACTGCTTCGTTGATGTTCAAGGCATAAGACGTGGCCAAATCATAGAGATGTCCATATGTGGGACGGCTTTGATAGTTGAGGAGCTCGGCGCCTGGCACACCGGCATACTGACCAGAGCAGCCAGACACGAGCAGAGCCGCAACCACAAGCCAACCTGTATGTCTTCTATTTTTCATTGGTTTATACCACTGTTAAAAAAGAAAAAAAGCAGAGGCCTATAAGCCGGGTTCTGTCGTGTCCTATCATCAATCTACTGCTGTCGTCGCCGACAACCTCTATCAACCTACCCGCCGGCAATGCAGACGGGCCTGTCTGCGGCCTTGCGGCCTGCCGGTTTATTTGGTCTTTCAGCCCATGAGGCTTGCCATCGCGCCTGTCGCCAGGATCGCGTCGTGGGCTCTTGCCCCGCGTTTTCACCCTTGCCTTTTAAACAAAGGCGGTTTGTTTTCTGTGGCGCTCGCTGTCACCTTTTTGTTGCCGCCAAGGCGCCTTCCCGTTAGGAAGCATGGTGGCCCGTGCTGCCCGGACTTTCCTCTCGGCATCGCTGCCCAGCGATAGGACAGCCGCTGCTTTTTTCTGCGTGCAAAATTACAACTTTTTTTTCAATCGTGTATATTTATTTCGCAACTATTTGACCACCACCACTGTTCCGTTTACAGTATGAGGCTGACCATCGCTGTCGCGGAAAGAAGCGACCCACACATAGGCTCCCTGCGGCACTGCCGCACCATCATGCGTTGCATCCCATATAAAATTCGGGTCGGTGCTGCTGAAAACGCGTTGTCCGCGACGGTTATAGATATGGATAAGGAAATTGTCGAGCGTTGACGAAGATTTAATGCTGAAGAAGCGGTTTTCGTCGACATCGCCGTTGGGTGTAATGATGTTTGGCGACCAGATCAGGTCGTCCTCATGGTAGGGTTCCGGCTGCGGCTCGCCAGCTTTGGGTGCAGGCATTGACAAATCTGGTTCGGTTGTTATTACTATATCCGGTATTACAGTTTCTGTAGCGGCGCTATCTGCCAATCCGTCGTTCAAAGGTCTTGCAACGAACGGGCACTCCCCTTTCGTCCAGCTTTCTACAATCGGCGGCTGCACATGCGCAACCTTCAAGTTGGCATCGGGCATCAGTTTGTCGACATCGATGGTCTCAACAACGTCCTCTTGCGTTCTGTCTGTAGGTACAGATATCTTATCGGCCGACGATGCCTCTTCTGCAGACGCAGGTTCATTGACAGCGACAACCGTCTGCGGCTGTAGACCTGTTTTGGACATCACGTCACCTTCATTTTCCCCGGTACTGGGCCAGAGAACCACAGCCGCCAAAGCCAACACTCCAAGCACAGGCACAACTATGCGCAAGGTGCGGCGCAACACAAGACGGCGTCTTATCGTATTAAAGGTACCCTCGTCGGGCAGCTCGGTAATCTCGGTCATTTCTTTCCAATCCATATTTTTATCTTCTATTGTTCTTCTTTCATGTATTCCAGTTCTTGACGCAGTATGGCACGTGCGCGGCACACCAGCAGGCGCACATTGCCCTCGGTTGTACCCATGCGCTCTGCAGCGTCGGCAGCGCTGCGGCCGTCAATGGCACAGAGGTTAAAAGCCGTCCTCGTACGCTCGCTCAACGAGTCGATGGCTTTACGTATGTCTGCCATACTGTATGGCACAAGGGCTTCCTCGTCAGGCTCCATGCTCAAATGCGCCAGGTCTTCCATCACCCTGAGGCGCTTGGCGCGTCTTAGGTACGACACGCAGGTGTTGACCATCACTGCATAAGCCCACGGTCGCAGTTTGTCGGGGTCGCGCAGCCTGCCTATCTGCTCAAAGATACGTACAAATCCATCCTGCAGCAGATCTTGGGCTTCGTCACGGTCGGCAATATAGCGATGGCATACACCCATACACATAGGGGCGAGCTCGTCATAGAGCGCGCGCTGTGCCTTGGCATTATGCTTTCGGCAACCTTCGACCATCTGTTGGTTACTCAAGGCCATAGCGTAAATATGACGCAGAAGGTATGAATTCGTTACATTATTTAACCCTTTTTAACACCACAAACTTCCACGATTTCGCCGTCGACACAGAAACGGACTTCCCACTGGCCAAACTCCATAGCATAAACACGCTTATTGTCATGCTGATAGTGTGGCCGCGGATCCTGAGCCAGAATAGAACGCAGCACATCTGCATCTGCATCAGGCATAATGCTTAGCAGACCATTGGGGTCATTCACCCGCAACGAAGAGTGCGGCGCAACTTGGGCATAGCCTCCACGGGCATCAGGATGTGCGTCAGCGTATGGCAGGTAGGGCTTGATGTCGAAAATTGGAGTCCCGTCTACAAGGTCTGCCCCACTGACATAAAGAACCGGCCCCACCCCTTCTTCAATGCCGATGCGTTGCAGGCGCACACTCGACAAACCAATTGGATTCGGACGGAACGGACTGCGCGAAGCAAACACCCCTACCCTCTTGTTTCCACCCAGGCGCGGCGGCCTTACTGTAGGCGACCATCTCTCACGATTAGTCAGGCTGAACCCCCAAATAAGCCATACATAGTCGAATTCGTCAAGTCCACGGACTGACTCTGCCACACGATACTCCGGTTCAAAGACAATACGAGCCTCATACTCGACCAAGCCGGACTGACGCGGAACACCAAACTTTGTCTTGAATGGCGTCTCAATATGGGCGATTGTGGTCAGCATCACTTGCGAGCGGCCCAGACCTTGTCGAAGTCGGCCTTGTTCTTGACCAACAGGTTGGGAATATCGAGCCCATAGGGGCAGCGACTCTTGCACACATCACAGTGCACGCAATCATCAATCTTGTCCATCTCGCGGCGCCATTCTTCAGTGACATATACACTGTGCGGCGCCCGAGTGAGGAAGAGCGACATTCGATTGCAATCCTGTATTTTTATGTCCACTGTACAAGGCTGGCAGTAGCCGCAACCACGGCAGAAATTGCCACTCAGTTCCTTGCGATCATGGTCAATAACTGACTGAAGTTCTTTGGTCAACGCCGGCGGATTTTCTTGATAGCTGAGCCATTCATCCAACTCGCTTTCTTTCTGTATACCCCAGATAGGAGCCACTTCGTATTGTGCCAACCAAGCATAGGCTGCAGCCGAATTGGAGATGAGACCTCCACTGAGACCTTTCATGCAGATAAAGCCCATGTCGGCTTCAAGGGTGCGGCGCACAATATCGTGGTCAGCCTCTGAAGCCAAATAGCTGAATGGGTACTGCAGAGTCTCATAAAGGCCGCTTTCGATAGCCTCGATGGCAACTTTCTGCCGATGGTTGGTGATACCGATGTGTCGCACTTTACCCTGACGTTTGGCCTCAAGCATCGCTTCATAGAGGCCTGTGCCGTCGCCCGGCTTCGGGCAGAACGGAAGGTTGTGGAACTGGTAGATATCCACATATTCGGTGCGCAACAGGCGCAAACTCGTTTCCAGTTGGTTCCAGAAGTCTTCCACCTTGGTGGCTCCGGTCTTGGTGCTAATGATTACCTCTGAACGGCGTCCTTCAAGGGCCACGCCGAGTTTCTCTTCGCTGTCGGTGTAAAAGCGGGCCGTGTCGAAGTAATACATGCCGCCGTCGAGAGCGCGGCGGATGAGGCGCACGGCAGCATCCTGACTAATGCGCTGTATGGGCAAAGCCCCGAAGCCGTTGCGAGGCACAACAAGCCCTGTGCGGCCAAGTCTTACTTTCTGCATATCTCTTCCTTTAATGCGTTTACAAAATTATGTATATCCTGTTCTGTGGTATCGAAGGAGCACATCCAGCGCACCACATTCTGTTCTTCGTCCCAATCGTAGAAAAAATAGCGCTGCTGCAGTCGATGCCACACCTCACAAGGCAACTGAGCGAAAACACTGTTGACCTGCACCGGGTACATTATCTTCACACCTTCGACTTTCTCCACTTCGCTGCGAAGCAGTTGTGCCATACGATTGCTGTGCTCGGCATTGCGGCGCCACATACCGCTTTCAATATAGCATTCCATCTGGGCCGCCATGAAACGCATCTTGCTTCCGAGCTGCGTCATCTGCTTGCGACGATATTTCATATCTACATCGAGCACCGGATTAAGCAACACACAACTCTCACCCATCAACAGGCCGTTTTTGGTTCCTCCGAAACTGAGCACATCAACGCCACAGTCTGTGGTCATTTCTTTGAACGTACATCCCAGAGCGACAGCCGCATTGGCCAGACGTGCACCGTCAACATGCAGAAACATCCCGTGTTCATGTGCAAGATTGGCCAGCGCACGGATTTCTTCGAGTGTATATAGGGTACCAAGCTCTGTTGGCTGACTAATGCTTATGGCCTTGGGTTGGCTATGGTGTTCGAAACCGAAGCCGTGCAGTCTTGTTTTGACAAGCGCCGGTGTCAATTTACCGTCAGGAGTGTCTACTGTCAGCAGTCGGCAACCGACGACACGTTGCGGGGCACCGCATTCATCGACGTTGATATGTGCCGTCTCGGCACACACCACAGCCTCGTGCGAGTTGCACATAGCGTCGATGCCAAGCACATTGGCTCCGGTACCGTTGAATACAAGATAGACCCGTGCCTGCGGTCCAAAAGTATCGCGAATGAGTTGTTCAAGACGGGCTGTTATCTCGTCGTCGCCGTAGGCCAAAGCATGCTCGCTGTTGGCGGCCGTCAGAGCCTGCAATACCTCGGGGCTAAAACCCGAGTGGTTGTCGCTTCCGAATCCTCGCTTCATATTATAGTGGCAGTTTGAAATGATTTGCAAAAGTACAAAATATTTTTGACATGACCAAAAAAAGCGGTTCCGGCAGGTCGTGCCGACCTGCCGGAACCGGTATTAACTGTGTGTGCAGTTGTATTGTCCGATTATCTGACAATCATCACACGCTGGGCACGGTTGTTGCCAACCTGAACCATATAGATTCCGCTGGCCTCCATGCGGACTTTGACGTCCTCGCCGTCGGCCATGCTGCTGCTGACCATGCGGCCCACAGCGTCGTAAATACGGATGGTCTGGTTCTCGGCACCCTTCACATAGATGACATCGCCGTATGCATAGACCGAGATGTCGGTCTGGTCGACGTTGTCGATGCCCACCTTGTGGAAGTTGGCCACAAAGGCAACATCTTCGACAACGGTGAAGGAGTACTCGGCAGTGGTAATCGTGACACCGTCGCCGCGAGTCCAGTTCTCGAAGGTGTAGCCCTCGTTGGCATCGGCGCTGATGCTGACGACATCGCCGTAGTGGTAGGTTCCCTCGCCAATGACGACGCCACCGGCCTCGGGCGAGGCACTGAGGGTGACGGTCACAAGCTCGCCCTCGGTGATGGCCCACAGGACCATGTCTTCTTCGATGACGAAGGTGTAGCTCAGGTTGCTGTCGATAATATTCTGGGCACCGCCAATGGTATCAGTCGTGCCGTCGCTCCAGCCGATGAACACATAGTGGTCTTCAACGGTAGCGCTGACAGTCACACTGTCACCGGCGTTATAGGTACCGGCACCTATCAGTTCGGCGTGCATGCCGAGCAGCTGCAGAGTGACTTCGTTAATCTCGAAGACAGCATCGATGTAGCGGTCGTTGTAGATGCGATAGCCAATCTGAGCATCATCGTAGGTAGTGTCGGCGGTGTAGACCGGAGTGACAACCATGTTGGTATCGATGACAGTCTCAAGCGTGTCGACAATAGTGATAGCCTCACCGGTCGTGGGATCCATCTCGGTAGTGGACTCAGTGATGTAGGTGGTGTCTATTGTCATCGTGGTGTCGTAGCTCAAGCTATATTCAACCCAGTTCACAAAGTGGTAGTGTTCGTTGGCAGTGGCAGTCATCACAATGCTGTCGCCGTAGTGGGCTATGACAGGCATCGTGTTGGTGTTGGCCTGTACACCGGCCACCTCAATGCCGACGTTGCCGTTCTCGAAGTTCGAGTAGATCTTCAGATACTGGTAGTCGAAGTTGGCGGTGACGGTGACATCCTCAGTCACGACGAAGCTTATGCTGTCGATGTGGTTGGTGCTGCCATTGAAGCCAAGGAAGTTGAAGTGGGCGTTCGGCGTAGCCTTCAGGGTGACAGTGTCGCCCCAGTTGTACCAGCCTTCGCCGGTCACACTACCCATCGCTGTGTCGTTGACCACAACGGCAACATAGTGTGTATCGATGGCGAAGTAGGCCACAAGGTTGGTGTCTTGTTCGACATAGATCATGCGGCTGACGGTGGTCAGGCTGTCACTCCACATCACAAAGTGGTGACCCTCGGCCGGTACGGCGGTGAGGGTGGCCAGGCTATGGAAGGTGAACATGCCGGTGCCCTCGACGCTACCCATTGCAGTGTCGTTGGCCTCGGCATTGATGCTGAACAGCTCGCTGGCGAAAACAGCCGTGATGGCAGTGTCGCTGACGATGTTGAAGCTGAGCGTGTCGTTCGTGCTGATGGTGTCTTCGCCACTCATCCAGCCAACGAAGACGTTGTACTGGTTGGCGTGGGCAACCACCTCGATGGCGTCGCCGTTGTCATAGGTGCCGTTCTGTGTGCCAGTGACGTAGCCCTTGGCCATGTCGTTGCTGCTAACGGTGAAGCTGTAGCTATCGATGCTGAAGAGAGCCTCGACTACAGCGTCGCCCTCGACGGAGAAGCTCAAGGTGTCGGCGTTGCCGGCATCCACGCCGTCGACCATCCAGCCGACGAAGTGGTAGTTCTCGGCAGGCTCGTAGGTAAACTCGGCGGTAGCGCCATAGGTGTAGCGCAGCGTGTCGTAGAAGATGGTGCCGTTCTCGGCCACGAGGGTCACCTCGTGGGTGTCGATGGCATAAGTGGCATGGATGGTGATGGTGGTGTCGAAGTAGTAGGCGGTCGGATTGTCCATACCAATCAGGTTGCCGTTCTCGTCATAGAAGCCCATGAAGTGGTAGTGCTCATATTCTGTATAGCCGAGGTTGAGGTAGGTGCCCCACGGGAAGTCGTACTCCCAAGTTTCGCCATACATCTCGTCGACGATGGTTATGTGCTGTGGGTCTTTCTCGAAGACGGCGCTGACGGTAGTGTCGCTGTAAAGGTTGACGGTGATGGGGTTGTCGGTTTCACCGTTGCTCCAACCGGCAAAGTGGTAGCGCTCGGCGGCGATGGCGGTGAAGGTGGCCTCGCTGCTCCACAGGTAGCGCAGCGTGTCGGTCTCAATTTCGCCGTTCTCGGCTTCGAGGGTCACTTCAATTGTATCGATGGCATAGACAGTCACCACAAGGGTGTCCTGCACGATGGTGAGGTTCATCGGGGTGGTCAGGCCGAGGGTGTCGCCCTGTTCGTTCTCGAAGCGCATGAAGTGGTAGCCTTCGGGGGTGCCCGCATTGAAGCTTACGCTTGCACCGTAGGGGAAGTCACCCTCGCCAATATTACTGTCAAGGTTGTTGGTCAGCACCACGTGGTGGGTATCGATGGCGAAGTTGGCGGTCAGGGTGGTGTCGCTCTCCACATTGAAACTGAAGACTGTGTCAGTGCTCAGCACCTCGCCGGCATTGTTGGTCCAGTTCATGAAGTGGTGGTGCTCCTTCGGGGTGGCCGTGACGGTGGCCACGTTGTCCACGTGGTAGGCGGCGTTGCCCTCGACGGTACCCTGGCTCAGGTTGGCACTCTGCACGTAGACGCGGAAGGCATCGTTCTCACTGTATACGGCTGTGTAGGTATCGTTACCCAGCACCTCGATTTCCAGTTCTTCGCCACCGGCGATGTCGAGGCCGTTCTTGCGCCAGCTGTAGAAGTGGTAGTTGTCGTTTGCCTCGGCGCTGATGGTCACAAAGTCGTGGGCGGTGTAGCTGCCGCTGCCGATGGCGTTGTGGCCGTTCTCGGCGTTGACGGTGATGGTGTAGGTGTTGAGCACGAAGTCGGCATGGATGGTGGTGTCGCTCACCACGCGGACGCTCAGCGTAGGCGTGCTGGCGATGCTGTCGTTGCCCTCGCTGTACCACTTGTTGAGGTGGTAGTGTTCAGCGGGCTCGTTGCCGAGCACCACGGTCTGGCCGTATTCATACTCGCCGGCACCGGTCAGATCGCCGTTGCCGTCGCTCTGCAGGGTCAGCGCAACCATGTCGATATGGAACATAGCAACAAGGTTCAGGTTCTCGCTGGCCACGAAAGTGGTATCTTGCTCGGTACCGAAGACGACGCTGGTGTCGTTGGCGTCGACCCACTTCACAAAGTGGTAGTGGTTCTTCGGGGTGGCCACGATGTTCACCTCGTCGCCCTCATGTGTGGCGGCCACGCTGTTCACGGTACCCATGCTCAGGTTCTCGCTCTGCAGCGCGATGGTGTAAAGCGGATCCTCAACGAAGGTGGCGGTATAGGTGACGTCGCCAAGCATCTGAACATTGACGCTGGTGTCGGTCGACACGGTGTCGCCGTCTTTCATCCAGGCGCCGAAGGTATAGTTGTGGGCTGCCGTGGCGGTGATGGTGGCATAGTCAAGGGCGGTGTAGTCGCCTGCGCCTTCCACGCTGCCGCCGTTCTCGGCCACGAGGGTCAATGTGTAGGTCTTGAGCTGGAAGTTGGCGACGATGGTGGTGTCAGCGCTCTGCATGGCGAAGGTGTAGGGGTTGCTGTTGCCCACCTCGTTGCCGTTCTCGTCGGTCCAGTTGACGAACTCGTAGTGTTCTTCAGCCTCTGCGCTGATGACTACGGTCTCGTTCCAGTCGTATTCGCCGGAGCCGGTGAGGGCCACGGCATGGCCGTCTTCGTTGGCCAGGATCACCTGGTGGCGGTCGGTGGCGAAGATGGCGGTGTAGTTGACATTCTCTGTGACGGCGAAGGTGTACTCAGCATCGGTGCTCACGGTGTCTTCTCCGTTCATCCAGGCCACAAAGTGGTGGTCGGCGGCAGCCGTGGCGGTGAGGGTCACAGTATGGTTGATGTTCACCGAATTCTCACTGGCCGCAGCGGTACCCCAAGCCTGGTTGTTGCTCTGAACATAGACGCTCAGCTTCTCCTTGTCGGTGAAGATGGCCGTCAGGTTGAGGTCGCCCTCGATAGTATCGGTACGGACGGTGTCCAGACCGTGCTGGCCGTCGCTCCAGCCGATGAACTTGAAGCGGTTGGTGTCGAAGTTGTGAGCCGTGAAGGTCACCTCGTCATGCCACACATAGGCATCCTGCGCACCGAGGATTTCACCCATGGTGTCGAAGTTGACCGTGACGTTGACATTATAATATATAGTGTCGAAGTCGGCTTTGATGTCGATGTCGTTCTCGCCCATGGTGATGGTGCGTGTGGCGGCGGTCTGTCCGTCGCTCCAGCGTGTGAAGCTGAAGCCGTCGTTCGGCATGGCCGTAACATCGATGGAGGTGCCGTAGGCGTATGTGCCGCTGACCGCGCTGTTGACGGTGCCGAGTTCCTCGTCGCCGTCCTCGATGCCGACGGTCAGCTGATGAGTGTTGATGGCGAAGCTGGCCAAGATGTCGTAGTCTTGGGTCATCTCAAAGCCGATGAGTGTCTCTGGAGCCTCGAAGTCACCGGTCCAGCCTTCGAAGTGATAGTGGTTGGCAGGCACGGCGACAAAGAGCATCTCTGTGCCATAAGGATATTTACCTGTGACGGGGCCGTTGACCGAACCCATGGTGGGGTTGTTGACGTCGACAGAAAGCATGAAGGTGTCAATGGCGAAGACGGCCTGGTAGATGGCGTCGCTTGTGGCGTCGACGGTGATGGTTTCCGCACCTTCGACAGCCACGCCGTTGCGCGTCCAGCCCTTGAAGTTGCTGTAGTGCTCGTCGGCGGTGGCGGTCAAGGCAAAGCCTTCACCGTAGTAGACGTTGGTGTCGGTGCGGCTGACGCTGCCGTTCTGAGCCATGGCCTGGATGCGCACCATGTCGCGCTCGAAGTTGGCCACAATGTTCATGTCGTCGTTCACAGTCACCGTCATCGGGTTGGCGGTGCCGTTGGCGTCGCCGCTCCAGTACATGAAGTGGGCATGCTCCTCGGCCTCGGCGTAGATGCTCACAGTGCTGCCGTAGGTGTAGCTGCCGATGCCGCTCACCGAAGCACCGTTGGCGGTCATCGCAATGTCGATGTTGAAGGTGTCGATGGCGAAGATAGCGGTGATGATGGTGTCGCTTGTGATGTGGACATCATTGCGGACGAGGTCGGTGTTGTAGCCATCGATGTCGCTCCAGCCCACAAGGTGATAGTGCTCGGCGGGTGTGGCGGTGAGGGTCACCTCGTCGTTGAGGTTGACGCTCGTGGCGCTGCTCACCACGGTACCCCATGCGTTATTGTTGCTCAGGGCGTTGACAGTGAGCATGTCGAGGCGGCCGAAGAGGGCCTTGTACTCGGCGTCGCCGGTCATGGTGATGGTGCGCACGCTGTCGGTTACGCCGTCGTTCCAAGAGAGGAATTTATACAGGTTGCTGTTGAGCACCGAGGCTTTGATGGTGACGGCGTCGCCGTAGTTGTACAGCCCGTTCTGATGCTCGCCTGCGGTAATTGAAGTGGCACCCATCTCGGCGTCATTGACACTCAGCGTGAGGGCGTAGTCCTCCATTACGAAGACTGCAGTGGCGTTGATGTTGCCGACGACGGCCTCGGTTCTGGGGTTGTCGGTGCTGTAGTTGTCACTCCAGTGGTCGAAGATGTAGCCAGCCGTGGTAGGCGTGGCCACGAGGGTCACAAGTTCGCCGTAGTTGTGTGTGCCGTTGATTTCACTGTTCACAGTACCGTTGGCACCGGCGGCCACGTTGACATTGTAGACGTCGATGGCGAAGGTTGCCGTGAGGGCCAGGTCGCTATTCATCACCTCGGTGATGGTGTCTTCGTCGAGGGTGTTGTTGTCGTTCCAGTTGACGAAGTGGTAGTGGGCAGCGGGTACGGCCCAGACCTTGATGCTCTGGTCGAAGTCGTAGCTGCCGCTGGGCGAACCTGCCACGCTGCCGAAGGCAGTGTTGGCGCTGGCCACAGTCAGCGTGTACTGGTCTTTGGCCACTTCGGCCACATAGGTAGCGTTCTCGGTGGCGGTGAAAGAGGTGCTGCTGGCAGTGGTCACCTCGACGCCGTTCTTGGTCCAGCGCACGAAGTGGTAGTTTGCTGCCGGCGTGGCGCTGAGGATCACCTGGTCGCCATAGTTGTATGTGCCGGTGCCCTCGACGGTGGCGTTGTCATAGGTGGCGGCAATGACGAAGGTGTCGAGGCCGAAGACAGCCGTATAGGTGGCGTCGCCTGTAACGGCGATGTCGCGCGGGTTGTCGGTGTTGTCATCGCTCCATTTGGCAAAGTGGTGGTGCTCGTCGGCCTGTGCAAAGAGGCGGAACTCGGTGCCGTAGTCGTAGGTACCGGTGGTGGCGCCGCTTACGGTGCCATTCTCCACGCTGCTGATGGTCAGCTCGTACTGCTCAAGGGCGAAGATGGCGGTGTAGACGGCATTGTCATGCACGGTAACCGTGCGGGGGTTATCAGTGTTGCCGTCATTCCATTTCACAAAGCGATAGTGCTCGGCGCTGTTGGCGGTGGCCGCAAGGGTGACGGTCTCGTTGTTGAGTTTGCTGACCGATGTGGCGCCGTCGACGGTGGCGGTGCCCCAGTCGTCGTTGTTGCTCACCACAGCCACAGTGTATTTATCCTTGTCGCCGAAGATGGCTGTGAGGGTCATATCGCTCGTGACGGTGATGGCCGGGTGGGCGGCGTTGGTCTCGCCGTCGCCCCAGCTGACGAACTTGTAGGCGTCTTCCATGCCGGTGCGGACGGTGGCCACAGGGCTGACGGTGGCACCATATTTATAGGTGTTGCTGCCACCGGGCTCCACGGTGCCCATCTCCACATCGTTGCTGGCGATGGTCACGATGTAGTCGATGCTGTCGAAGGCAGCTGTGACGGTGGTGTTGCCTCTGAGCACGAGGTTCAGCGGGTTGGCGGTGTAGGTGGTGGTGGAGCCTCCCTCGACGCTGACAGTCCAGCTGACGAACTCGACACCGGCATTCGGAGTGGCGGTGAATTCGAGCTCGCTGCCGTAGACGGCGGCGGCGGTGTCGCTCGCGGTGGCCACAACGCCGTAGGCAGCAGCGGCATCAACGAGGACGGTGGTGTAGTGCACCGGCTCGAACGAAGCCGTCAGTGTAAGGTCGCCCTCGACGGTGATGTCGCGCGGCGAGGTGCTGTTGCCGTCGTTCCACTGCACGAAGCGGTAGTGGGTGTTGGGCTCGGCGGTGAAGGTGGCCAGCTGGCCGATGTGGCGGGTGGCGTAGTTGACCGAGGCGTTGCCCATGACGGCATCGGCTGTAAGGGCGGTCATCTCGTAGTCGTGCTGCGAGGTGAGGGCCGTGAGGGTCATATTGTCAAGCACAGTGACTGTGCGCGATGCCTCGGCGTTGCCGTCGCTCCAGCCCTCGAAGTCATAGTTGGCTGCAGGCGTGGCGCTGATATTGACGGCGGTGCCGTAGGTGTAGTCGCCCGCACCCGTCAGGCTGACGTTCTCGCCTGCCAGAGTGAGGGTGTAGGTGTTGATTTCGAAGTTGGCACGCACCGTGGTGTTGGCGCTGACGCGCAGGTTGAGCACCAGGCCGGTACCAGTGGTGTCTTTGGGGCTCTCGCCGGTGCGGGTGATGGTCCAGCCTGTGAGGCTATGGCCGGCGGCGGGCACGGCGGTGATGGTCTGAACCGAACCGTAGGCATACTGGCCGGCGCCGTAGGCCGACCCCATGGTGTAGTCGCTCGAGGTGACGCTCACCATGTGGGTGTCGATGGCAAAGTTGGCCGTAAGCGAAAGCGGTGCGCTGACGGTGGTCAGGTAGGGGTTCGACGTGATGTTGCCCGGAGTCCAGCCCACGAAGTGGTAGTGGCTGTTGGGTGTGGCCGTGAGGGTGACCACCTCGTCGTTGGCATAGTACTGGCCGCTGCCGGTGGCGCTACCCATCGAGGGGTCGTTGACTGCGGCGGTGACCGTAATCTTGTCGGCGTCGCCGATGATGGCCTCGATGGTCATGTTTTCGGTGACGGTGAAGGTCAGGGGGTTCTCAGTGCCGTGGCCGCTGATGCCGCTCCATCCGGTGTGGGTGTAGCGGCTGGGGTTGGCGATGGTCAGCGTGGCGCTGATGGGATCGCCATAGTGGGCGTTGAGGATGGTGATGTTGCCGCCTTCGATAGCGCCGCCGGTCATCGAGGTGATGATGACGGTGTATTCGGTCTGCTCGAAGTTGGCCTTATAGGTGGCATTGCCTTCAACGACGGGGCTGTAGCTGGCCGAGGTGCTTACGATGTTGTCCTCGGCATCGGTCCAGTAGAGGAAGTGGTAGCCCGGGTTGGGGGTGGCCGAAAGGGTGGCGGTGGTGGCGTAGGCATAGCTGTGCGATGCATCGCCCGAGGCGGCGGCGCTGCCGTTGCCGTCGGTCGTCACACTGACGGTATAGTTGTTGGGCGTGTATTGAGCCGTGTAGGTGGCGTTGTCGGTCACCGTGACGGTGCGCGGATTGCTCATGTTGCCGTCGGTCCACTGGCTGAAGGTGTAGTGCTCGCCGTCGTGGGCCGTGAGGGTCACGGTGCTGTTCCAGTTGGCCGTCACCGATGCCGGAGTCACCGTGCCGTCGGCCGGGCTCTGCACCTGGCCGGTGATGGTCTTCTGCTCCACGTTCATGATGAGGTTCCACGTCTGGTCTTCGTACACCAGGAAGTGGTGTGCCGCGTTCGAGGCGCTCGTCGTACCCTTGGCCCAGCGGCTGAAGATATAGTGCTCGGCGGGGGTAGCCGTAATCCACACCATGTCGCCGTAGGCATATTTCTCGGTGGTGCGGCTGAGGGCGTCCATGATGTCGACCGTGGCGGCACCGGCGATGTTGATGGTGGTGCTGACGGTGAAGGAGTCTTTCTCGAAGACGGCCGTGAGCTCGGTGTCTTCGCCGATGACGAGGCTGCGGGGGTTGTCGGTGTTGCCGTCAGCCCATTTGACGAAGGCGCAGTGGTCGTTGGGCACAGCGGTGGCGTAGGCCGTGGTGCCGTATTCGTAGTATCCGGCGCCCTGCAGGCTGCCGAGGGTGCCGTCGTTGGCGCCGAGGGCGAGCTCGTAGCTCAGGGGCGACACCGTGACGCCGATCACCGAGTTGGCATCGGCCACGTGGGTGACGGTGTAGGTGCGGGTCGCCTCGTTGTAGGTCGGCGTGTTGCCGCCGCGCAGGCCTGTCCAGGCGGTGACGCTGTAGTTGGCGTCGACGGTGACGGTAATCTGCACCGAGCTGCCGCCGGCCACGATACCGTCGGCCGGCACATTGCTGCCGCCCACCTTGGCGGTGTAGGTGGCATGGCCAGGATTGCTCAGCACCACCTTGGCCACCGTGCTTCCATCGGGTGCGAAGACGCCCTGCACGTTCATGTCGCCCGTGACGGTGAGCTGGCGTTCAAGGTTGCTGTTGCCGTCGCTCCAGCCCACGAAGGTGGCGGAGCCCACCGGCGTGGCCGTCAGGGTGACGCTTGTGCCGTAGTCGGCCGAAGCGGCCGAGGCACTGACGGTGCCGTAGCTGTCGTTGTTGCTCGTGACGGTCACCGTGTGGTTGTCGGGTGTGAAGTAGGCCACCAGCGGACGAAGCACGTTGCCGTAGCGCACGCTAGTCAGGGGGTTTTCGGTATATGTGGTGGCATTGTTGAAATACCAGTGGTCGAAGCTGTAGTGCGGGTTAGGGGTGGCCGTGAGGTGGGCATACTGGTTGACCACACCCGTGGCCGAACCGTTGACCACACCGTAGGCGTCGTTGTTGCAGCTGATGGCAATCTCGCCCAAAGTGGCATAGTAGAGGAATGCCGAGTCGGTCTCCACATCGCCCTCGGCGCAGTGTTTGCTGACGTAGAGGTCATAGTTGGTGCCGAGGGTGAGGCCGGTGATCATCTGCTCCTGATTGGTGGTGGTGTAGGTGCCTATGAGACTCTGGTCGCTGCGCTTGAGCACGGTCACATGATATTCGTCGCCGACGGACTTGGAGCCGCCCCAGACGAGCTTGAAGCTGTTGGTGGTCACCGTCGAGGCATCGACCGCGAGACCCGAAGGGCGCTTGCATGCCGGGGCGGGCTCAACGGTGATGTTGCCGAAATAGTTGGTGGCATTGCCGGTGCCGGTGGCGATGCAGCGGAAGGCGAGGCGGGCGCTGCCGGGAATGACGGCGCCGAGCTCTTCGAAGTCGGCCACCGTGGTGCCGCTGGCCGTAACGGTGCCGAGAGCATTGAAAGAGGTGCTGTCGGCGGCGTCGGTCACGTAGCCGTATTCCACTATGCCATTCACGCCGTTCATCTTAAACGACAGCATAGCGGTACTGAGGTCGGCGGCGAACTCGGGCAGCACGACAACAGCGGGGTGGCCGGTGTTGAACTTGACCTCGATGCCGAAGTCGTCGCCATAAGCGCGCTGGTAGGCCTGCGGGTAGCTGCCGTTGGCGGTGGCCAAACCGGGGAAGGCGAAGCCGACCGGCAACTCGTTGTCGACCTTGAAGGAGGAGTAGGTCTTGGTCTGACCGGCCACCTGCACGTAGCTCCAGGGCAGAGTGTGGGGCTGGCAGTCGGTGAGGAAGACGAGGTCGCGGAGGCTGGAGGTATCGCCCACACCGCAGATGGCGCGCACCGAGGCGGTGTAGTAGATGCCGGGGATGAGGCCGGTGAGGGTGTGCGACGGGGTGGCGTCGGCGGTGACCACGGTGGTCTCCTCGCCGTCGCGCATGGCGTACTTCACCTCATAGCGCAGCACCTCCTTGGAGAGCGCGTTGACATCCCAGCTGAGGGTGGCGGTGGTGGCCGCAGGGTCAACGCTGAGGTTGTCGACCGGCATAGCCATCAGTGCCGCCGGCGTGAGGGTAATCTTGATGTTGGGGGCCTGAACGCCACGTGTGCCGGCGGTGGCAGGCAAGGTCGAAGTACCTGTCTTGAACAACGATGCGCCGGAAGCAAACAAAGTGCTGTTCACATAGTAGCGCTGTGCCGTGGCCGCAGCAGAGCCATCGCTCGAAATGATGATGGCAAGGTTGCCGCCCGTGTACTCAAACGGAGTGTCGAGTGTAATCTCGAACCATCCCGTAGCCGTGGGCTGGGTGAGCGAGGCATTGTGGTAGACAATGTCCGACGAGGTCACCGCGATCCAGTCGCTGGTGCTCTCGGCCACGCTCTTTGAGGTGTTGACCATATAAATGGTCACATCACGGGTGACAGCCGAGGCAGCCACCTGGCTGCACTGGTAGGCGATTTTGGTGATGGTGCCACCCACCGAAAAATCGAGATTCGCGGCGGGGTAGATAGTCTGGCTCCATCCTTTGGCATTGCTGTTGACAAAAGGCATTGTCGGCGCAGACACAGTACCTTCATCAATCGTAATCGTGTACTGCTGTGCGACGGCAAACGAAGCCGTCAGCAACAATGCTGACACAAAGCTTAACAGTTTCTTCATAATATATTAATGTTTTTTGTTTCTAATCCATCACATGAAAGAAAAAGCCTCAAAGAGGCTTAACACCGTCCAAGCAAAGCGCAGTGCGGTGCCCTTTTCCCCACACGGGGTAATGCGTCTCGAAAAGACGCGGATTCAAACATGCTCAGTTCGCGCGTAAACATTATCAAATATCGACAGTATATAGATAACCGGCCCTGAGTTCTACCGGGCCATTCGTCTGCTGAGAATAATCAAAATCTATCACGGCTTGCATCGCGCCTCCATCCATTGGTATCACAAAATAATTGTATCCATCTATACTTTCTACCGGAGACATCGGCGAATTATAATCAATCTCTGTATCACCAAAAACTGTATTGTTCACAACATTAATAGAGCCTTCAGTCAAAACTTTTCCGTCCTGAGTGCCAGCCTCACCATCCTCATTATAAAAAGAGATACCGCTGACCCAATCCGACACCTTTATCACCGCGCAGCAAGGATACAGCGTCAGTTTGTTGGTTTTGCCTTTGCAGGCCAAGGGGACGGCACCGCCTGAGAAGTCGACACCCGACACCGTCGTACCGTCGGCACTCATCTGACCGTAAGGATATGCCACGTAGAAGTAGTCGTCGATGTCATCGGTCGGCTGACCCGAAGTGGACC
>JAFVWV010000112.1 GCA_017501495.1 Bacteroidales bacterium
CCTAGCAGTTTGTAGACCACACCGTGGCGCCTACCTACACGGCACTGGCCGCCAAAACCGAACAGCTGGCCGACGAATTGGCCGCCATCAAAGCCAACCCCGCCGGCGCCAGCCTGAACCATGCCTGCGAGCTCTTCCTCGACGCTCGCGCCGAGTGGGAGAAGAGCGAGGCTTTCCTCTTCGGAGCCGCCGGCGACTACGGCATCGACCCCCACATCGACAGTTGGCCCCTCGACGAGGACGCCTTCGGCACCCTGATGAACAGCCCGGCCATGATAGCCGCACTCGACGGCGAGGACGGCGACGTGGTGGCCGGCGAGCGCCTGGGCAATGCCCTGCTGGGCTTCCACGGCATAGAGTACATCCTCTTCCGCAACGGCCAGCCGCGCCCGGCAGCCGACGTGACAGCCGACCAGTGGACCTATGTGGTGGCTGTGGCCGGCGACCTGCGCAACCGCTGCTACCAGCTCGAGGTGGGCTGGATGGGCGACGCCGCACCCGAAAGCCACATAGCCAAGCTCGACGACTTGGAGATGGCCTACACCGTGGCCGGCGGCGACCAGAGCTACGGCGAAAACATGAAGAACGCCGGCAAGGCCGGCAGCACCTACGCATCGCGCACCGCCGCCCTGATGGCCATCGTGCAGGGCTGCGCCGACATAGCCGACGAGGTGGGCAGCTCGAAGATCTACGCCGCCTGGCACGGTGAGGACATCACCTACATCGAGAGCCCCTACAGCCAGATGTCTATCACCGACTTCCACAACAATATCGTCAGCATTGAGAACGTCTACTACGGCGGCATCGAGGGCCAGCGCGACAATGGCAGCTCGCTGCACTCGTATGTCAAGGCCCTCGACGCCACACTCGACCAGCGCGTGGCCGACGCCATAGCCCTGGCATTGGCCAAAATCGACGCCATGCCCGCCCCCTTCGTGCAGCACTACAGCGAGGCCGCCAACGGCGAGGCCGTCGAGGCTTGCGCCGCCCTGAGCGAGGTGCTCGACGAGGTGATAGACGCAATGAGGAATTGAGTGACAGAGTTGCTGAGTTGCTGAGTGACAGAGTTGCTGAGCAAATTTAAAATTAAAAAGGAACAACATGAAAAAGACTGCAATAATACTTTCTGCGGCTGTCTTGGCGGTTTGTTTTGCCGCCTGCCGCAACGACGAGCCCACCGAACCCGAACGCCACCAGCCTGCCGAGGGCGTGGAGGAAGAGACCTACGCCGGCGGCGTGCTGGGCACCACCTTCAACCGTTCGGCTTCGGCCTACGAAGACCCCACACCCGCCGTCGAACAGGCCGGCATGGTCAACGCCTTCAAGTACGGCGAATTCTTCTTTGAGCACACCATCACGCAGAACAACCCGCCTTTCAACGGCTTGGGGCCGCTCTATGTGCGCTCGAGCTGCGAGAGCTGCCATCCGGGCTACGGACACGGCCGCCGCATGGAGCGCTACCGCGCCGACGACTGGGGCAACGGCTACCTGCTGGTGGTCTACAACACACAGACCGACGCCTATGAGACCTCGGTGGCAGGCATGCCGCAGACCAAGGCCGTGGCACCTTTCAAGCCCTCGATCGACGAGGAGAAAATCAACATCGCATGGCTCGACTACACCGACGAATGGGGCAACCGGTTCCCCGACGGCGAGACCTACAGCCTCATCTACCCCGAGGTGACCATACCCGAAGACGCCTTCTACGCTCCGCTGTCGGTGCCCTACTCGCAGCTGGGCTTCCGCCTCGAGACCACCATCGGCATCTACGGCACAGGCCTGCTCGACGCCATACCCGACGACTCGCTGAAGGCGCAATACCAGAAGGAGTACGATGCCGGCGCCGACCTCAACCCCGCCATCTGGGCCGGAAGCGACTGGGCCTCGACCTACGGCAACACCAACCATCCGAAGCGCTTCACCTACGCCCTGAGCCGCGGTCCGTTGCAGGATGCCGCCGGTGCCAACGCCATCTGGAACATCACCAACGTGAACCGCAGCGACCGCCGCAGCCACTACCTGAGCCTCAACAAGAGCATCTACGCCACCACCGCCTCGCAAGACCCCGAGGTGCAGGCCGAGTTCTACAACTACTTCCCGCAATGGAACAAGACCGGCAACCCCGAGACCGATATCTATAACTACCTGATGTGCGACACGCTGCCCATCGAGATGAGCGACCAGGACTATGTGAACTTCATGGTGTGGCATCGTGGATTGGCCGTGCCCGCCGCACGCGACCTGGACGATCCCACCGTGCAGCGCGGCCGCAAGCTCTTCCGCGAGCTGGGGTGTGCAGCTTGCCACCGTCCGAGCTGGACTACCGGCCCCGACGACTTCACCGACCCGAACCACTTCTTTGTCGACGGCGATGCGCGCCTGCCGCGCTACCCCAACCAGAAGATTTGGCCCTACACCGACATGGTGCAGCACCGCCTGCACATGGTCAACGACATACGCACCGGCTGGTGCCGCACGACGCCCCTGTGGGGCCGCGGACTGGCACCCATCTGCTCGGGCCACGCCGACCGCCTGCACGACTGCCGCGCACGCAACACCATGGAGGCCATCATGTGGCACGGCTCGGCACAGAGCGACGCACGCCAGTCGGTAGAGAAATTCCGTCAGCTGAGCAAGGCCGACCGCGATGCGGTGGTCAAGTTCATAGACGCCATCTAAACACAACACATCGTTCAACGTGAAGAAGATACAGATAGCCATGACATCGGTGCTGGCGGCGGTGCTTGCCGCCGGCACCGTTGCAGAAAGACTGAACCCCGACCACCGCATCTACGACAGCTGGTGGTTTGCCGCCCTGCTGGGCGTGGCCGCAGCACTGGCCGTGGTGGCCATCGTCAAACGGCGCCTATGGGAAAAGCCGCCATTGCTGATGATCTACGCCTCGGTGCTGCTGATGCTGGCCGGCGGCGCGGCAACATCGTTGGTCGGCGTGCACGGCAGCATGACCCTGCAGCCCGGCAAGCCCACCGCAGCCTTCGACGACAATGGCCGCACGCGGGAACTGCCGTTCAGCATGACCCTCGAAAACTTCGAGGTGGTGCCCTACAGCGGCACTCGGTCGCCCATGGACTTCGTGAGCCATGTGGTCTGCGACGGGCAGCGGTCCGATATCTCGATGAACCGCATCCTGCGGCATGATGGCTATCGTTTCTACCAAGAGGACTACGGCGACGACGGCAGCTCTACGCTGAGTGTGGCCCACGATCCGTGGGGCATAGGGCTCACCTATGCAGGCTACGGCTTGCTGATGGCGGGCCTGGTGCTGCTGATGGCGGGTCGGCGAGGCCCCTACCGTCGGTGGCTGCGCGGCGGCGCGCTGGCATTGACGCTTGTGCTGGCCTCGCAGGCTTCGGCTACACCGAACACCATTCCGCGGGCCGAGGCCGACGCCATGGGTCGCATGTACGTGATGTACAAAGGGCGCATCTGCCCGCTGCAGACCATGGCCAAAGACTTCACCACCAAGCTCACAGGCTCGGCCACCTACAAAGGCCTCACGCCAGAGCAGGTGTTGGCGGGTTGGATGTTCTACTACGACCAGTGGATCGACGAGCCAATGATAAAAGTCAAGGGAGAAGCAAGCGTCATGGCCGGTGCCAAACGAGTGTCGCTGAGCAGGCTTCACTTCCTCGACACCATGACTGTCGGCCCTCTGTCCGACAAGAATCTGCGCGGAGCCAACGAGAAATACAACCTGGTGAAGATGCTGGCCGGCGGCCGGCTGCTGAAGCACTTCCCGGTGGACGGCGGCTGGTATGGACAGAACGACGAGCTGCCAATGAGCGTGGCCGACAGCGACTACATGTTCATACGCCTCTGGCAAAGCTACTGCCAGGAGCTGGTGACCAAGGCCGACTGGAAGGGCCTGGCCTACGTATTCGACAAAACACGCATTTACCAGACACAGCACAGCCAGGGATGCCCTGTCGGGGCACGCCTGAAGGCCGAGCGGCTGTACAACGCCATGACTACCGGAAAGTGGCTGGCCATGGTGAGCATCACGCTGGGATTGGCGGTCTTTGCCACAAGCCTGGTGATGCAGGCACGGCGGCGCAAGCTGCCACGGGCAATACGTATCGGGGCGCTGGCATGGACGGTTCTGCTCACGGCGTGGCTGCTGGCCACGATGGTGCTGCGGTGGGTGGCCGGCGGCCACGCTCCGATGGCGGGCGGATTTGACAGCATGAACCTCATGGCTATCGTCATAGGCCTGGTGGCCCTCGGCCTCAGCCATCGGCATCCGACGGCGTTGCCGATAGGTATGCTGACAATGGGCTTCTGCCTGCTGGTGGCCATGATGAGCGGCAGCAATCCGCCGGTGACCAACCTGATGCCTGTGCTCAACTCGCCTCTGCTCACGCTCCATGTGGCCGTCATCATGTGTTCCTACGCCCTCTTCTTCTTCGTGATGCTGGGCGGGGTGGCAGGCCTGTTGGTCGACGGCGCGACCTACCGCCGCCTGAACCTGCTGATGCTCTACCCGGCGGTGGCACTGCTCTCGCTGGGCATCATAATCGGTGCCGTGTGGGCCAACATCTCGTGGGGAACATACTGGTCATGGGATCCCAAAGAGACTTGGGCGCTCATCACCCTGCTGATATATGCGTTGCCGCTCATCGACGGCGGACACGCCATAAAAAGCGACCGCGCGTTCAACACCTACTGCATGCTGGCGTTCCTGAGCGTGGCAATCACCTACTTCGGCGTCAACCTTCTGCTCGGCGGCATGCATTCTTATAGCTGATTGAAAAAAAAGTTGTATCTTTGCACCGTTTTTCACCCATCAAACGATAGTGCAATGAACATAGCCTTTATCTCAGCCGTACTGCCGGTTCTGCTCCTGCTGTACTTCATCTACAAGAAAGACAAATACCAGCGCGAGCCGCTCGGCAAGCTGCTGCTGACGTTCTTTGTCGGTTGCCTGAGCGTGATACCGGCTGCCATGATGGAGGGTGTGATCATGCCGTTCGGCCCCGATGCCGGGATGTTTCCCGTGCTCAGCGGCATCTTCAACGGCTACCTTGTGGCCGGAACGAGCGAGGAGCTCTGCAAGCTGCTTTTGCTGCTGCTGGTCATCTGGAAGAGTCCGCATTTCGACGAGTTCTTCGACGGCATCGTCTATGCCGCCTACCTCTCGCTGGGCTTTGCCTGCGTGGAGAACATAGGCTACGTGCTGCAGGGCGACGACCAGATGCTGACGGCCCTCATGCGCGGCATCCTTGCCGTGCCGGCCCACTTCCTCTTCGCCGTCACGATGGGCTACTACGTCTCGCTGGCCAAGTTCGACCCCGCCAACAAGCGCCGCCACCTGTGGAAGGCGTTCCTCTACCCGATGCTGCTGCACGGCACCTACGACGCGCTGCTGATGGTGGCGAGCAACCTCGCCGACGGCAATGAGGAGAACCTTGTGGTCGGCGGTCTCTGCGCCGTGCTGTTCATCGTCTTCGTGGTGTTCGATATCAGGTTGTGGCGTCGCGGGCTGAAGCGCATCAAGCAGATGCAGGAGCGCTCAAAAGAGCAGACTTTCGACCGTATGCACCCCTTTGACGGCTTCACATGGAATGTGTGATTGAAAATTAATCGATATGTAAATCAATGCGATACAAAAAAAATGCAAAATAAATTTGGTCAGTTCTAAAAAAGATTGTACTTTTGCACCCGATTTCGAGAGAAACGAATGGGGTATTAGCTCAGTAGGCTAGAGCGCTTGCATGGCATGCAAGAGGTCATCGGTTCGACTCCGATATACTCCACAAAAATGAAGAGAGGGTCGCAGGTTGACGACCCTTTTTTAATAAGCCCCGGGGTAGTAGCTCATCTGGTAGAGCATTTGGTTCGCAATCAAAAGGTAGTGGGTTCGAGTCCCATCTACTCCACCGAAAAGGAAGCCATCCGACATGTCGGGCGGCTTTCGTGGTATAAAAAGGGTAACGCACATGAAAATAAACAAGACCAACGCCGCACGGCTGCTCGACCAGCAGAAGATAGCCTACGAACTCATCCCCTACGAGGTCGACGAGAACGACCTCGGCGCCGAACATATCGCAGCGCAGCTGGGGCAGCCCATCGAGCGGCTGTTCAAGACGCTGGTGCTGCGGGGCGACCGCCTCGGCCTCTTCGTCTGCGTCATCCCCGGCGCCGAGGAGGTGGACCTCAAGAAGGCCGCCCGCGTCACCGGCAACAAGAAGGTGGAGATGATACACGTCAAAGAGCTCCTCCCCCTCACGGGCTACATCCGCGGCGGCTGCTCCCCCATCGGCATGAAGAAGGCGCTGCCGACGTGGTTCCACGAAAGCATAATGAACTATGACCATGTCTTCTGCAGCGCCGGAGTGCGCGGCTTGCAGTTCCGCCTGGCCCCGCAAGACCTGGTCCGCGCTGCCCGCGGCACGGTGGCCGACCTTATTGTACAGTAATAGTCACCAAACACACCTATCACCGACATGCAACACTACACCTATCAAACCCACGGCACCTGCTCGGTGCAGATAGATTTCGACATCGACGACCAAGGTCGTATACACAACGTGCAGTACCTCGGCGGCTGCGACGGCAACCTTCAGGGCATAGGCCGCCTGGTGGAGGGTATGCCCGCCGCCGAAGTGCGCGACCGCCTGAAGGGCATACGTTGCGGGTGGAAAGACACCAGCTGCCCCGACCAGTTGGCGTCGGCGCTGAACGAAATACTTGCCAAATAGTTTTATATCATGAAAAAGACGCTGCTGTTTGTTTGCCTGTGCATGGCGCTGCTGTCGTGCACCAAGAGCAGGACCAATGTGCCCGCTACCATGCCGGTGGCGGTCATCTACGATACCGACCTCGGTTCGTCGACCGACGACCTCTTTGCCCTGGAGATGCTCTACCGCTATCATGAAGAAGGGCGCTGCCGCCTGCTGGGCGTGGTGGTGGACCGCGAGGGCGAGGATTGCGCCGCCGTGGCCGATGTGATGAACACCTACTTCGGCCACGGCGACCTGCCAATAGGACTGGTGCAGGAGGGCATAGACACCCCCTACGTGTGGATCGACTACCGCAATATGGCTAGCTGGTGCGGCGACGGCGGCAGCCCCATGTTCGACCGCACCAACATGCCGCCCTACCCCGACGGATGGCAGCTCTACCGGCGCCTGCTGGCCGCCGAGCCCGACCATTCGGTGGCTATCGTCAGCGTGGGCTTCGTCACCTGCCTGGCGCAGCTGCTCGAGTCGAAGGGCGACGAGTATTCGCCCCTCAGCGGCGTCGAGCTGGTGCGGCAGAAGGTCAAATGCCTCTATGTGCAGGGCGGCTCTTTTGGCGACACACTCGGCACCTGCTACAACCTGGTGGTGGGCCCCGACTTCGCTCAGACCTTCTTCCGCCTGTGGCCAACCGACGTGGACATCGTCTTTTCGCCCGGCGAGGTGGGCGACATCATCGAGTACGTGCCCGACACCGTCATTGCCGATATTGACTGGACCGACATACACCCCGTCAAGCAGGTTTACCTGCGCTGCAACACCCACACGGGCCAGATGATGTGGGATCCGCTGTCGGTGATTGGCGCCGTCGAGGGCGACGGGCTCTTCTCGCTGTCCGAGCGAGGCACCGTCAGCCTCACCCCCGGCGCCGAGACGGTGTTCACCCCCTCGTCCGCAGGCAACTGCCGCTACCAGCTGCCGGGCGACTCGGCCTGGAACGCCATGATGCTTGACAAGATTCGCACTGTCAACCGTATGCACTGATGATATGCCGGAGATCGAACGCCACCCGCTGCAACCCTTTCTGCCCGCTAATGCGCGTCTGCTGATGCTGGGCAGCTTCCCGCCGCCGCGCCGCCGCTGGTGCATGGACTTCTTTTATCCCAACCGCACCAACCAGATGTGGGAGATATTTGGAATTGTGTTTTTCGGCGACAGCCAGCGGCTGGTGGACGCGGAGCACCGCACCTTCAGGCTGTCCGACATCCAGACCTTGCTCCGCGAGCGCGGCATCGCCATCTTCGACACCGCCACGGCCGTGCGCCGGCTGAGCGGCAACGCGTCGGACAAAGACCTGGAAATCGTCGAAAAGACCGATATCGCCGCCCTGCTGGCCTGCCTGCCGCTGTGCCACGACATCGTCTGCACTGGACAGAAGAGCTTCTCGGTACTCACCGACGACTATGGTGTGCCCGTGCCGAAGATGGGTGCCTGCAACGAGTTCATCCTCGCTGGCCGCGAGATGCGCCTCTGGCGCATGCCCTCCTCCTCGCGCGCCTACCCCATGAAGCTGGAGGAGAAAGCTGCCTACTACCGTCGCCTGATGCAGGAGGTGGGGATTCTCGAGCATGGTCAATGACATCCAAATATCTTTATTCTGCTCCTTTTTTGCCAAAAAACACACTCTTTTCTTAAGCTAAATGTATGTTTTTTCAATATGCAATGATTTATATTTTAATAACATACAAGTTTAGCCTAAAAATATTTATTGTTTATTTCATAAACTTGTTTATCTTTGCACCGTGATTCTTGAAAATGTTGCGCAACAAAGCCAGGCATCACAACGAAATTTAAACAAAGTTGAACAGATTAAACATTAAAAAACAATGGAACAGAACAAAGAAATGACGGCCCAAGAGAGCCTGTCGCTCATCACCGAGACGCTGAACAGC
Organism: Bacteroidales bacterium; assembly: GCA_017501495.1. GTDB lineage: Bacteria > Bacteroidota > Bacteroidia > Bacteroidales > P3 > Colimorpha. The sequence goes on from JAFVWV010000112.1 coordinate 8,651, forward strand.
AGCCGTCGCGAGATTACGCGCCGAAGCGGAAAGTACTACATCCTGTGGGGTGTACTGCTGACGGTCTTCTCGCTCCTTGTCTATTTACTATGGAAGCTGACCGACAAGCCTGCATGGAACTGTCTGTGGTTCGCCATGCCCGTTGTCGGGTTCCTGCTGGCACAACTGATGAGTCGCAAAGACACTGAAACACATGTGCAGAACGACGTGAGCCGCATCACGCAGGGCATCTGGACATCGTTTGGCATCTTTTCCTGTGCAGTGGCCGCCTTTACCCTTATTTTCTCCAAGCTGGGTACAAACCTTATAAACACCCTGGTTTCTGTGGCGGGCCTTTCGGCCGAGCTTGTCCTCATCTTCGGTCTGGCCGAATGTGCCTGCGGCGTTGCATTGAAGAATTGGACAATGAAGATTGCAGGCTTCATCACTGGCATCGGCGGCCTGGCCATCTACTACATTCTGGGCCTCGGCTACGAGCAGATGTTCATCTTCACTTTCGCTGGAGTGGTGCTGATGGCCACGGGCTTGCTTGTCAAACGTCAATACCGATAAGCCATGCTGCCGAAACTGGATCCGCTTTTGCACTCGGAGCTGCGCCTGGCCATCATGTCGCTGCTGGCCGGGGTCGACGAAGCCGACTTCACCTACCTCAAAGAGCAGACCGGCGCCACCTCCGGCAACCTGAGCGTGCAGATCGACAAACTCTCGGAGGCGGGCTACATCGAAGTCGAGAAGGGCTTCCGCGGCAAGATGCCCCGCACCGTCTGCCGCCTCACCCCCCAAGGTACCGAAGCCTTCCGCGCCTACGTCAAAGCGCTGCGCAAATACATCGCCGCCGGGAAGTAACGTGTGCGACAAGCCGTCCGGCATACGCTACGGCTGGACGGCTCGTCGCGCGTTGCCCCTATCGGTGATACACAACAACAATAAGATGAAACACCAGTTTACAGCACGCATCGAACGCAGCGGCGACATGGACGCCGCCTATGTGGTGGTGCCAGTGGACATCCGCGCTGTCTACGGTGTGGGGCGCTTAAAGGTGGAGGCCACCTTCGATGGTGTGCCCTATAGCGGCAGTGTGGTAAATATGGGCGTGAGGGATGCCGACGGCAATATTTGCTACGTCATCGGCGTCACCAAGGCCATCCGCCAACGTATTGGCAAAAGCTTCGGCGACACGGTGGAAATGACGCTACGAACTATGGCTACACGAAAGTGAGCACCCATTCCGACCCCGTAGTGTTGCAGCTGGCCAACTCAGCAGAACCGCTTTCAATTAATATTCGGCTCTCCTGATTTTGCGAAAAAAAACATCTGTCTTGTTCCCATTTTGGGTTAAAAAACAAGAGTCGAACTAATATCCTCCTCTGCTGTGAATGAAAAGACCCACAGCAGAGGTGCTATTCTTTAACTGCCAGGAATCCAACCCAATCCAATTCCGAGACCAAAGATGTCGTAGTGTCGGAAAGGTCTATCGGTATCTGTATTGTAGAAACCTTGCCGATTAAACCTATGTTGCCAATAGGCCTCATATTTAAGCAATATTGACTTGTTCAATCTTCTTTCATGGCCATAGCTAAGGTACAACATCATGGCATACCTACCTTTCTCATTGTCATAGGCGTTTTCCCAATTAGCCAAAGCTTGTTCCCAATTGCCTACAGAAGTATATCTAAGACTGTTCCCAATCTCAACAAACAAGATCAATCCCATCTGGAATATATAACATGTGTTATCTGTCAAATGAGCAGAATGCCCAAATAAAACAGGTACTCCAAGATAGTGTTTCCGGAATAAAAGGTCAGCCTGTTCAAACCTATCATCGACAGTGCTTCTTGACAAATGAACACGATTGTTTAGTACATCGAACAGTATGCCAGTTTTAACAGTAGCATAACTGTCATATCGGTTTTTCACTTTAAAGTTCAGGCTAAGCCCAGAGGAATACTGCAGAGGTGTACTAAAACTCAGTGCGTCTGCATTGTTTTCCCCATAAGAAAAGGGGATTATTGAGAAATCCGCACCGATAAAAAACAGCGGAGAGTCATTTGTATTATTCAATAGCGAGTCCTGTCCAAACAGGCACAAAGGAAACAATACAACAACTAAAAGCGTGGTTATTACGTGTTTTTTCATCTGACGGTTATTTTAATTCATTAGGCCAATATCATATTTTCGTAGTGTAATTAATAGCATATTAAAAACATAATCACTGAGTTAAATAACCAAAGAGCCAAAAGTGTTTTCGCCGTACGACACTGCAAATATACGAAATTAAATAAATAAGAAGCTGTTTAAATTTGATTGGCGGTTTTGTTTTGGATATGAACGAGCAGATTATTCAGTGTGCAATGAGGGTGGGCAGCGTAACTGAGGAGAGGTAAAAAATATTCCGTTCAGGTTCTTTAAGAATAGAAAAGTTCGCCGAGGCCGGCTACATCAGAGTGGAGAAAGGTTTTCTCGCGGCAAGATGCCGCGCACCGTCTGCCGCCTCACCCCCCAAGGTACCGAAGCCTTCCGTGCCTACGTCAAAGCGCTGAAGAAATACCTTGCCGCCGGGAAATAAAAAAGGGGATGTCCCTTTGCGAGGCATCCCCTTGTGTATGGCCGAGTTGTTTAGTCGACGTCGGCGCGGGCCATAGCGTCTTTGTAGTACTTCTGGTTGATGAAGACGTCCTCCTTGTAGGGGTTGATGTGGCGCTTCTTGGCAGTGTACATGATGTAGCCGAAGGCGATGATGTTGGTCACCAATGCCAGGGCGCTAATGACGGTCATCATGGTCGGGTTGGCGGCCACGGTGTCGACTGTGGTGCCCACAGCGGCGGCTTCGCCACCGGCCACCTCATAGAGCTGTTTGATGGTCTCAACGCCGTTGGGGTACTGCACCGGCAGCACGGCCCAGCTGAACCACTGGCTGCCGTCTTTGAAGGTCTCTTGGAACAGGGGGAACACCTGGGCAAACATGCACCAGATAGCCAGTGTGTTGGCGCGGTTCTGGATCCAGCCGCCGCGGTTCCACAGCAGGGCAGCCACCGTCGGAGCCAGCAGCAGGGCGATACCGCAGTACCAGCTGTGGGTGGGCAGGCAGTTGTAGGTGTAGGCGAAGTTCCAGATGTCGTAGACCACGATGTAGACCCACGTCATGTCGGCCCAGATCATGTCCTTCTTGTCCTTCGACGAGTAGACATTCCACCAGGCGGTCATGCAGAAGATGTTGAACAGACCGGCCACGCCGTTGAAGACGTTGTGCCAGCCGCCGAAGAGCCACACGCCCTCGCTGCTGAGCCACCACTTGTTCCAGCCCATGACGGCGCTCTCGAAGTCGGAGACCACGGCAATCAGAATGTTGATAGCCACGATGATGAAGGGGAAAGGTTTGAACCAGTGCTTGGCACCGATGCCCCATTTGTACTTGATCATCATGAAGCCGATGCAGCCGGTGAGGGCGGCATAGAGCTTGGCGTAGTGGAACCAGCCGTTCATGTAGATGTGGGTCTGGTTGTTCACCGCCCACTCGGCGCCGGCATGGGCACCGATGGCGATGGCCACGAAGTATATCGTCAGCAGCACCGGGATGACGAAGAAGGTAATGGCACCGCCCATCTTGGTGCGTCGCGCGAATTCGTTCCAGAGGATCAGGCCTGCCAGCACCACCAGCAGCATCCCCCATTGGATAAGGGCATTGGCTCCGTAAACTTGGAAAAACATAGTTTTTTACTGTTTTTGTTTGTTATTGAATTGTTTGTATCTTGTTGTTTTTCTTTGCGGTCGGCGTTTTGTCGGCGAAGGTTTGTGTGTGCAAAGGTAAGCATTTTCCGCTGTTTGGCAAAAAAAGTGTATCTTTGCCGAGCAAACCGACAATGTGAAAACGGCTGCTGAAGCGCTGGTTTGCAGGTCGATAGAGATATTGTATTTAACAGGAAGAACAAATGAAAAGAAACATTGTTGTCGCGATATTGGCAATGTTTTGCCTCGCGGGATGCGTCAAAGAACCGCAGTATATAGTTTTCCCCCACCAAGGACAGCAGGGCGAGCCCTACAGCACGTCGCTTTTCGTGGCTACCGACCGCCATGAGGCCGGCGGCGGCAACAACCTCGCAGCCATGCTGCAACTCATGGCCGCCAACCAAAACGTCGTACTGCCGCAGACTGTGCTGCTTGGTGGCGACTATGTGGGCCGCGGCCCCGACCACGGCACGACGGGCCAGCCGTCCTTCTCGGTGGAGGACATCCGTAGCGAGGTGTTCCGTGTGATGGACCCCGCGCAGACTGAACTGCTGCTCACTTACGGCTCGCACGACCGCGGCTGCTCCGAGGGCTACAGCGCCTTCTTCAGCGGCCCTCACCGCTGCGACGGCTACTACGTCTATGGCATCAGCTACGCCCAGATGACATTCGCCACCGACTCGCTGGCGCAGATCGCCATCGACCTCTATCTCGAACAGGGCGACGACACCGCCTCGACGCCCCCGCTGCCGCCTGCCGTCTCCGACAGCACCGCTTCCGACACCGTGCCGCCGCGCCCCAGTGGCCCGAAACCCTACAACGGCATCGACGCAGCCGACCCCTTCGGCATCTCGGCTGAGTCGGCCACGCGCCGCTTCACTGCTTGGGTCAACTCGCTCAGCGACAACGCTCCCATCGTCGTCATGAGCCATGTGCCCATCCATGCCCACCGCGGCGACAACCCCGGCGGGCTGGCTTGGTTCAATGCCCTGCATGACGCTGCGCTGCATCGCGACGTCATCCTCCTCTTCGGCCACAACCACTCGCTCGAAGAACGCGGCGACATTGCCGACCAAGACGTCTACCTCATCCTCCCGGGCGACAGCATCAGCGTCCAGGGCGACAGTATCGCAGGCATCCAGCGCCATACCGCAAACTTCATCTATGCCAACGCCGGCTACCTCAAACTCGGATTCTCCACCCTCATCACATTCACCGACAGCCGTGGCAGCGGCCGCTTCGACAAGGTCACCCTGCGTCGCTACAGCCTCGACGGCACCGACATCCAGCGATTCGGCACCACCAGCCACCACAACCCCTACACAGCCACCCTGCGCCGCAACCGATAGAAAATCAGGCACCATACACACTTCTAATAGCCTGGCTATCATTGCCCTGACTGTCTGCGTCGCTCTTTGAGACGTGGCAAGTCACGAGGGGTATATTTTCAGTTCACTGCAAAACAACACTTTATAGCCATACCCACAGGCATCTCTTGCCTCGTTGTACGCTATATGTACGCTACTTGTACAGTACTTGTACGTTTATAAAGCGTACAAGTACTGTACATATACTGTACAAGTACTGTACAACGGCGCTCTCGGTACCCTCCCGAATGCTGAGTATCAGCCTATTGCTAAAACAGTGGAAAAGTCAATATTTCCATATTTAACCAGCAGTATATCAATATAATACTGTGTTTCTTCAGGGTCTCGGCACCATGCCGCCATATCCGGGTGCGGCCACAGCACATCAACTCCTGTTTTTTAATTTATGCAGGTGAAATATTTTCCGATAACTCATCAAATAATATTATTTGTACTCTGCGTATTAAGGCGATAAAATAGAATAATATATCAACTCATAGACGTTTAAGCTATTCAGATAGCCCAGAGCGACACGTCGCTCATCGCCGACGGCACCCCCGACGAGGAGCGGTAACCAACGAACATCCAACGCTCTACGGCCATAGCAAATTAATGCTGTGGCTGTTTTTTTGCTCCTATCTACAAAATATTTTTCCATATTTCGTCAAATATTATTATATTTGTACCCTCATATTATTGCAGAAAAGAAATATAATATACTAATCCATAAACGATTAGTCAAATATGGCTAAAAGGAATGGCAAAGGAATTACAAATAGCCAACCAACTGCTAGTTGAAACGCATGAGATAGAAGCGCGACTGATTGAGTTGCGGGGGAAGAAGGTGCTTATCGACCGTGATGTGGCGGAGTTGTATGGTGTTGAAACCAAGAGGGTGAATGAGGCGGTGAAGAACAATCCCGACAAATTCCCGGAAGGGTACTTCTTTACTCTGCAAGGTGTTGAAAAGCAGCAACTGGTCGAAAATTTCGACCACTTCAAGACCTTGAAGAACTCCCCCGTCGAGCCTCGCGCTTTCACCGAGAAAGGCCTTTACATGTTAGCCACCATACTGAAAAGCGAGCGTGCCACAGCGGTAACTATTGCCATCATTGAGACCTTTGCCAAAGTACGGGAACTGAAACGTGAGTTGGTAGAGTTGCACAAAGAGACCGACAAGGCTGTGCAGGAGAAGAAGATGCACCACTTCGGCGAGGTGCTTACCGACATAGTGATGCCCGACCTCGAGACCTCCGAGACGGAATCATCATTAGAAATCAACTTCCTCATCGGCAAAATCAAACATACCGTAAAACGAGTAAGAAAAAGCGACGGAAAGTGATTGTGCTGGAAGAAGTGAAGAATGTCCAGTGGACATCGCTACCGAATGGAAGCAATGTCGAAAAAACATTCGATAGCACAGCGGAGAACAAGAATAAAACAGAAAACGGCTGAAATAAAAGGATCAAAATGAATGAAGAAATAATCATAAAGGCAAACGCAGACATTGAAGTTATCAAGCATCGCATCTACGAGGTACGTGGGCAGCGTGTGATGCTTGACCGTGATTTGGCAGAGTTGTATGGGGTGGAGACTAAAGTCTTGAACCAAGCGGTCAAACGTAATATTGAGCGTTTTCCGGAAGACTTTATGTTCAAGTTGAACAAAAGTGAGTGGGTGTTTCTAAGGTCACAATTTGTGACCTTAAAGGAGAGCGCTTTGAGTACTGATACTGAAGACATTGATATTGTTGAGACCAGTTTGATGTCACAAATTGTGACTTCAAGTCCAGAAAATATTGATAATGATACAGATTTGAAGTCACAAATTGCGACTTCAAGTTGGGGAGGCACACGCAAATTACCCAATGCTTTTACTGAACTTGGTATTGCTATGCTCAGTTCTGTGTTGCGTTCAGAAACAGCCATACAGGTCAACATCAACATTATGCGGGCGTTTGTGGCCATTCGTCACGCGATAGGTGCCTGGCAAGGTGTAAACTTGAAGGTGGAGCAACTGTCGCACAAGGTCGACAATCTCAACGCCCGTGTGGATGAGATTCTCCACGAGCAAAATGAAAACAATATGGAGGTGGCCGTCCAGATAAGCGCCCTCAACGACGCCCTCGACCAACTGCGCGAGAAACCCTCAAAGCCCCGTAAGCGGATAGGATTTAAACAAGAGAACAAATGACCGTGCTGGAAGACGTGAAGAATGTCCAGTGGACATTCGATAGCGAAGCGGAGAATAAAACAAAATAGGAAACTGCTGAAATAAAATTAATAATATGGCAAAAAGATACAATAGAATAATGCTTGGACGTGGCGGCATGTATGCCGACCAATGTCGAAAAGAAGGATTTGTCGGAGTTGATTTCTTGAGTGATATTGATTTTTCAGATCGACTTACAGAATCGTTGCAGGAGTTTAATAAGACGCATGTTCCTTTGTGGTTAAAAACACATCCTGATAAAAGCAAAACATCAGCAGGGCTATCATGTGGATTTACCTGGACTGTATGCAAAGGATTGCAAAATAGCGATGTCGTGTTGTCTCCAAATGGTAGAGGTGAGTATTATGTTGGGACCATTGAAAGCGGATACTATTATGTAAGGGGTGAAATCCTTCCGCATCGACGTAAAGTAAATTGGCTTGAAAAAACAATAAGCAAAAAACAGATGTCGGAGAAACTTCAAAATTCCATTGGTTCTATTGGTACATGCTGTGATGTTACAAAATATGCCAACGAAATTGAAGCACTTATTGGAAACACATTTGCCGACACATCAAATACAACAATAAAGACAGATGCAAAAGCATTTACTAAAACTTTTTCTGAACGTTCTTTGCATGCATTATTCTGTACCGCCTTACGAAATAGAAATATTTACGCAAAAACCATATTTCACGAAAAATCATCAGGCAAAAGCGATTCTGCACAGAAATGGGTACATCCTGATATAATCGGCGTCGAAATAGACCGTTTCGAAAATGAGAAAACGCTCGCTATTTTAAAAGCAACAGAACCGCGTGAAGCAGTTAAACTCTATTCTTTTGAATTAAAGAAAAGCATAGACTCAGACTCTCATTTAAAGCAATACTATTTTCAGGCATTATCAAATTCTAATTGGGCAAACTATGGCTATTTGGTAGCGTACGAAATATCAGAGAACCTCAATGAAGAGATGGGACGACTAAATGCAGCATTTGGAATCGGTGTAATTCTTATGAATTCACGTGATTATCAAATATTATTCCCTGCAAAAGAAAGGTCGCTTGATTACAATACGATAGAGAAACTGAACAATTTAAACAAGGATTTTGAATCATTCTTACTTCAAGTTTCTAATTTCATTACAGCGGAAGAAAGATATATTAATAGTGTCAAATCTTCTTTAGTCGGTTTCTGCGATCCCATACTACAAAATGAAGAAGAAATTGAGTATTATTGTAGTAAAAACAACATACCATATTAAAGCATTGTATAATACCACAAAATAATTAATCCTTAAACGTTTAAGCAATTATGGCAAAAGAAAAAAAATTCATGACTTGTGACGGTAACAAAACAAGCCTCGGAGAGGCTCAATCTCAATAACCCCTGACAAGAAAATCTCTGATTTTCGCAGTCTGGGGATAGAGGAACACCTATCCCCATGTGCGTCTCGGAGAGACGCGATTTCATAGTGTAGGA
>JAFVWV010000014.1 GCA_017501495.1 Bacteroidales bacterium
CCGCCGTGTGCGTGCATCCCGAGGACGAGCGCTACTCCTGGCTCAAGGGCAAACGCGTCATAGTGCCCGGCGTGGGCCGCGTGGTGCCCATCATCATGGACGAGTACGTCGACCGCGAGTTCGGCACCGGTGCCCTGAAGATCACCCCTGCCCACGACATCAACGACTACAACCTGGGCATGAAGTACAACCTCGAGTCCATCGACATCTTCAACGACAACGGCACGCTCAATGAGCATGGCGGCAAGTATGCCGGCATGGACCGCTTCGCCTGCCGCAAGCAGATTGTCAAAGACCTCGAGGAGGCCGGCCTCATCGAGAAGATCGAGGACTACACCAACAAGGTGGGCCACAGCGAGCGTACCGACGCCGTCATCGAGCCCAAGCTCTCAGCCCAGTGGTTCCTCAAGATGGAAGGCCTCGCCAAGCGTGCCCTCGAGGTGGTCGAGGACGACACCATCCGCTTCCACCCCGCCAAATTCAAAAACACCTACCGCCACTGGCTGGAGAACATCAAAGACTGGTGCATCAGCCGCCAGCTCTGGTGGGGCCACCGCTTACCGGCCTGGTATCTGGAGGTGAACGGCCGCATGGAGACCGTCGTGGCCCTCAACGAGGAGGAGGCCCGCAAGGTGGCCGCCGAGAAGTACGGCTACACCGGCGCCCTGCGTCAGGACGAGGATGTGCTCGACACCTGGTTCTCCTCCTGGCTCTGGCCCATCTCCCTCTTCGACGGCATCCGCAACCCCGACAACCCCGAAATCAAGTACTACTACCCCACCGCCGACCTCATCACCGCCCCCGACATCATCTTCTTCTGGGTGGCCCGCATGATAATGGCCGGCGAGGAGTACCGCAAGGACGTGCCATTCCACAACGTCTACTTCACCGGCATCGTGCGCGACAAGCTGGGCCGCAAGATGAGCAAGCAGCTCGGCAACAGCCCCGACCCCATCGAGCTCATCGAGAAGTACGGCGCCGACGGCGTCCGCATGGGCATGCTGCTCACCGCTCCCGCGGGCAACGACCTGCCCTTCGACGAGAGCATCTGCGAGCAAGGCCGCAACTTCAGCAACAAGCTCTGGAACGCCCTGCGCCTCGTCAGCGGCTGGCAGATAGGCGAAGAGCAGCAGAGTCAGGAAAATGCCGTCGCCGTCCAGTGGATGGAGCAGCGCATGGCGCAGGTGCTCGAGGAAATCGAGCGCGACTTCGACCAGTACCGCCTCAGCGAGGCCCTCATGTCCACCTACAAGCTGGCCTGGGACGACTTCTGCTCCTGGTACCTCGAAATGGTCAAGCCCGCCCACAGCACCCCCATCGACCGCGAGACCTACGAGGCCACACTCTCCATCTTCTCGCGCCTCATGCTGATGCTCCACCCCTTCATGCCCTTCGTCACCGAAGAGATTTGGCACGCCCTGCAGACCATGGGCAAGGACGACGAGAAGGCCGCCTTCATCAATGCCAACTACAGCATCATGAACCAGCACATGCCCACCAGCGTCTACTACGACCAGCGCCTGCTCGACGAGTTCGACACCGCCCGCGAGGTCATCGCCGGTGTGCGCAACATACGCAACACGCGCAACCTCTCGCCTAAGGAGGTGCTGGAGGTGAGCTACATCGCCAGCGACGAGCGCTTCCGCATCGACCGCTTCGAGGGCATCATCCGCAAGCTGGGCAACGTCAGCGCGGTGAAGGTCATCACCGAGAAGCCCGCCGGCGCCCTCAGCTTCATGATTGGCACCACCGAGTGCTTCGTGCCCATGAGCCAGAACGTCAACAAGGAAGAGGAGCTCAAGAAGCTGCAGGATGACCTGAAGTATGCCGAAGGCTTCCTGGCCAGTGTGCTGAAGAAACTCTCGAACGAGAAGTTCGTGGGCGGTGCCCCCGCCGCCGTCATCGAGAAGGAGCGCAACAAACAGCGCGACGCCGAGACCAAGATCGCCGCCCTCAAGGCCCAGATTGATTCACTGAAGTGAAAAATGAAAAATGAAAAAGGCTGGCGCATCGCATGATGCGCCAGCCTTTTCAATTTTCAATTCTCAATTCTCAATTCTCAATTCTTACTGGGCCTGCTGGCGCCAGCGCTCGACCTCCTGCTCGGCAGCCTTCACATTTTGCTGGGCCTCGGCGCTCTTCTGCTGGGCGTCGCTCTTTTTGCCCTTGTTCTTCTCGATCTCGTTCTCAAGGGATTTGATGTCGTTCTGCAAGTCGCTGATTTTGCCTTTCAGCTTCTCGATTTCGGCCTTCTTATCCTCAATCTTCTTCTGTGCCGAAGCGATGTCTTTCTCCAAACCGGTGACCACCGATGCTGCCGAAGCGGCGGCCTTCTCGGCCTTCTTCAGGTTATCCTGCTCGGCCTCCATCTTCTGCATGGCCTCGTAACGGTTCATGTACTGCACCATGCTTTCGGCAAACTGGCGCACACTGTTGCGCAGGGCAGCTTGGTCGATGGTCAGGTCGCTGCTGATGGCGCTGACGGTCACCACAGTCACCTTGTCTTTTTTCTTGCCCTGCTCCTCAACCTTGGTGTAGAGGCTGATAGGCGTGGCGAAGATTTCGGGACACACCTGGTCCAGTGCGGCAATATAACCCTCGGTTTTCTTGGTTTTGAGCTTCATGTCTTTCAGGCGCTGGTTCATGGCATCCTGAACCACCTTGGCATCTTTGTCGAGGTTCACCGTGTAGGCCGGAGCGGTAAGTATGCCGATCGTAACCGAAGTCTCCTGCACGTTCTGTGCACCAACGCTCAGCGCCACCAGTGCGGCAGCCAGCATAAGCATCCCTTTTTTAATCATAATAATCTGTGTTTTAAAATGTTGATATTTACTTTTAACAATATGTCGTACTGCAAAAATACGAAATAATTCCAATTGTGCAACAACATTTTCATCTTGATTGTCGCAAGACGGCCCCTCCCCCCATGCGCCTCTGTCCGGAATGCCGCCGCATTCTGTCCGGGATGCAAAGCACTCTAAGCCATACCAAAACCGTAGCAAAACCATGCCAACTCTATAAAATAATAGAGATGCCATAGAGATGGTATAGAGATGGTATAGAGTTGATAGCTCTCAGTCCAGAACCAGACTGCATCAATCGAGGGTCGTGAAGCGTGCATTGACGATGGCGATGCACGGGAGCGCCTAACGGGCAAACACCCCAGCCGAAAATCCACAAGGCGAACCACATAGCCCACTGCGGCGAATATATTTTGCCATATCGTTTTTATTTTGTAACTTTGCCGCACAATAATTTTGGAAAAAACAAGTTTAACAAGCTAACAGATATGAATTTACCGAAAATCCACTCCATCACCAAGAAGATACTTGTGGCCCTGGTGGGCGCATTTCTTCTTGTGTTCCTCCTGTTCCACGCAACAGCCAACCTCTTCGTACTGCGTCACGACGACGGCGCATGGTACTCGGCTTTCTGCCACTTCATGGGCACCAACTATGTAGTCAAGATATTCGAGATTGTGCTGCTCGGAGTCTTCGTGCTGCACATGCTGCTGACGCTGTGGCTCGTGGTGACCAACCGCATGGCGCGCCCCACGCGCTACCACGAGGCACAGAAATCGAAGACCCACACCACGTCGAAGCTCATGGCCTGGACCGGCGCCCTCATCTTCGCCTTCCTGGTGATGCACTTCTGCCAGTTCTACTTTGTCAAAATCGGCTGGGTCAAAGGCCAGTACATGGTCGAGACCGCCAAGCTGCAAGACCCCGAGATGCTGCAGATGCTGCAGCTGAGCCAGCAGTACGGCCTGACACCCGAAGAGATGATCGACGAGATGGAAGCCCAAGCCGCCATGTATACCGACGAGAACGACGACGCCGAAGAGACGGCACAATACATCGCCTCGATGCGCGACAAGCTGGAGGTGATGAACATCGTGCAGCGCGCCTACGAGGAAGGAAACTTCAGCCAGGACCAGAAGTGGATACGCCACCTCAACTACGACGAACGGCAGACGCTGCGCCGCGTGATGCCCGAAAGCAAGCCCGAGCCCGACTTCTACTTTATGGTGCGCGAGCTCTTCCACAACCCGCTCATGGTGCTGCTCTACCTCATCACCTTCGTGGTCCTCTTCATGCACATGCGCCATGCCTTCCCGTCGGCCTTCCAGACCCTCGGCCTGAACAACTACAAGTACAACCGCGCCATCGAAATCTGCGGCACCGTCTACGCATGGCTCATCTGCCTGATGTTTGCCGCCGTGCCGGTGCTGGTCTACCTTGGCCTCTAATTATCAATTGTAAACCATCAATTTTACATTCGTAATGAATCTCGATTCCAAGATACCCGAAGGTCCCCTTAGCCAGAAGTGGACCAATTACAAAGCCTCGCAAAAGCTGGTGAACCCGGCCAACAAGCGCAAACTGGACATCATCGTCGTCGGTACCGGTCTGGCCGGTGCCTCGGCTGCCGCCAGCCTCGGTGCATTAGGTTTCCATGTGGACATCTTCTGCATCCAGGATTCGCCGCGCCGCGCCCACTCCATCGCCGCCCAGGGCGGCATCAACGCCGCCAAGAACTACCAGAACGACGGCGACAGCGTGGAGCGTCTGTTCAAGGACACCATCAAGGGCGGCGACTACCGTGCCCGTGAGGCCAACGTCTACCGCCTGGCCGAGGTCAGCGGCAACATCATAGACCAGTGCGTGGCGCAGGGTGTGCCCTTCGCCCGTGACTATAGCGGCCTGCTCGACAACCGCTCGTTCGGCGGCGCACAGGTGAGCCGAACCTTCTACGCCCGCGGCCAGACCGGCCAGCAGCTGCTGCTGGGTGCCTACGGCGCCCTGAGCCGCGAGATTGCCCGTGGCACCGTGGTGCTGCACGAGCGCCACGAGATGATGGACCTCGTCATTGTGCCCGACAAGGACGGCAAGCCCCGCGCCCGCGGCATCATAGCCCGCAACCTCGTCACCGGTGAGCTGGAGCGCTATGCCGCCCATGCCGTCGTGGTGGCTTCGGGCGGTTACGGCAACGTCTACTACCTCTCGACCAACGCCATGAACAGCAACGGCAGCGCTGCCTGGGTATGCCACCGCCGCGGTGCCGCCTTCGCCAACCCCTGCTACGTGCAGATACACCCCACCTGCATCCCCGTGCACGGCGACTACCAGTCGAAGCTCACGCTGATGAGCGAGAGCCTGCGTAACGACGGCCGCATCTGGGTGCCCAAGAAGAAAGAGGACGCCGAAGCCATACGCCGCGGCGAGAAAGGTCCCCTCGACATAGCCGAGGAGGACCGCGACTACTACCTCGAGCGCCGCTACCCTGCCTTCGGCAACCTGGTGCCCCGCGACGTGGCCAGCCGCGCCGCCAAGGAGCGCTGCGATGCCGGCTACGGCGTAGGCCCCACAGGTCTGGCCGTCTACCTCGACTTCGCCGATGCCATCAAGCGCCTCGGCCGCGACGTGGTGGAGCAGAAATACGGCAACCTCTTCCAGATGTACTATAAGATTGTCGACGCCGACCCCTACAAGGTGCCGATGATGATCTACCCCGCCATCCACTACACCATGGGCGGCCTGTGGGTCGACTACGAGCTGCAGACCACCATCCCCGGCCTCTTCGCCGCCGGCGAGGCCAACTTCAGTGACCACGGCGCCAACCGCCTCGGTGCCTCGGCCCTCATGCAGGGTCTGGCCGACGGCTACTTCGTGCTGCCCTACACGCTGCAGAACTACCTGGCCGACCAAATCTACGTGGGCAAAATCAAAGCCGAAGGTCCCGAATTCGACGAGGCCGAGCAGAGCGTCCGCGCCCGCCTGGATGGCCTCATGGCCATCGCTGGAAATCCCGGAATTTCCGGAAATACCGGAGAATCCGGAGCCGCCGCACAGCACTCCGTCGACCACTACCATAAGGCCCTGGGCCGCGTGATGTGGGAGTACTGCGGCATGGCCCGCAGCAAGGAGAGCCTGGCCACCGCCAAAGAGAAGATTGCCGAGCTGGAAGCCGACTTCTACCAGCATGTCTTCATCCCCGGCAAGGCCGCCGAGATGAACCCCGAGCTGGAGAAGGCCTACCGCCTGGAGGACTACTTCGAGCTGGCACGCCTCATCGTCGACGACGCCACCCAGCGCGAAGAGAGCTGCGGCGGACACTTCCGCGTGGAGCACCAGACCGAGGACGGCGAGACCCTCCGCGACGACCAGAACTTCATGTTCGTCGCCGCATGGGAGTACCAAGGCCACGACAAACCCGAGGTGATGTACAAAGAGCCCCTCAACTACGAGTACATTAAGATTGTGAAACGAAACTATAAATAATGCGTGAATTTGTGAATTCGTAAACTCGAGAATTGCTTGCGCAATCAAAGACTAACACATTAACGCATTAACACATTAACACATTCAAAAAGATGAAATTCACACTACATATCTGGCGCCAGGAGAACGCCCGCGCCAAAGGGCACTTCGAGACCTACGAGATTGACAACATCAGCGCCGACTGCTCGTTCCTCGAGATGCTCGACCAGCTCAACGAGAAGCTGGTCAACGACCATATCACCCACCCCGTCTGCTTCGACAACGACTGCCGCGAAGGCATCTGCGGCATGTGCGGCCTCTACATCAACGGCCGACCCCACGGCAACGATGACGGTGTGACCACCTGCCAGCTCCACATGCGCCACTTCAACGACGGCGACGAGATCTGGGTGGAGCCCTGGCGTGCCAAGGCCTTCCCGGTGATCCGCGACCTCGTGGTGGACCGCACGGCCTTCGACAAGATTATCCAGGCCGGCGGCTACATCAGCGCCACCACCGGCGGCGTGCCCGACGCCAACAATATCCTCGTGCCCAAGCACAAGGCCGACCAGGCCATGGATGCCGCCGCCTGCATCGGCTGCGGTGCCTGCGTGGCAGCCTGCAAGAATGCCAGCGCCATGCTCTTCGTGGGCGCCAAGGTGAGCCACCTCGCCCTCCTGCCCCAGGGCCAGCCAGAGGCTGCAGACCGCGTCAAGAAGATGGTCTGCAAGATGGACGAGCTGGGTTTCGGCTCCTGCACCAACACCTACGCCTGCGAGGCCGAGTGCCCCAAGCAGATCAAGCGTCAGAACATCGCCCGCCTCAACAGGCAGTGGATCGGCAGCCTCTTCGGCCGCGACCGCCGCGATTGAGCCGTCCTGCGAACAGACAAAGAACACGGCCATACCGATAACGGTATGACCGTGTTCTCTTATACGCATGAGTTTTATATGCTTTCTTTATACATCTATTGAATTTAGCATTTCGTCCTACTGTATCACCACTACTTTCCGGGCAGGATGGCTGCCTATCTTTATAATGTAGGTACCGCTGGCGGGTACATCGAAGCGCAGCAACTTATATTCATCACGCATGGTGGCAAGCACACGGCCGTTGATATCGAACAACGTCACCATATTGCCATCGGCTCCTTCAACAACGATTTGTCCCCTATTGGAATATATCTTGGCGTTCAAGGTATCCACGTCCCCGACACCTTCCTGTGTGATATACACTGTGTCGTGGACGATTATGGTGTCATGCAGCCAGAGGGTGTCTGTCTGCATTAGCCACAACGTATCCGTCATTGTCAGGGTGTCATAAATATAATTGTCAATGGTGTCGTACACCGTATTTGTAACAGTGTCGTACAGTGTCAGCGTCACCGTATCAGTTTCTGTGATGTAAGTCGTATCGTGGACAAAAACATTTATATAAGTTGTGTCATACAGCCAGTTATTGATATAGGCTGTATCATATACTGACACGTACTCCGTCAGAGTTATGGTGTCGGTCAGAATGACGGTGTCGCGGACAAATACTTCAATGTAAGACGTATCATGCACCGCATACGGCACATCTATATAGGTGGTGTCATGAACAGACACGAAAGAAGTGTCGTAAAGGTATACAATTGAATAAAGAGTGTCTATTACGATGGTTGTATCATGCACCGACACATACTCCGTCATCGTCACAGTGTCCGTCACGGTGGTTGTGTCGTGTACGTAAACATTGAGGTATAGTGTGTCGGTCAGAATAGTGGTGTCGTGAACTGGTACATCAATGTAAGTCGTGTCATGAATGTCCATGAATATTGTGTCGTGGATGTTGACCGTGTCGACCTGTAACATTGTGTCAACTACAATGATTGTATCGTGGAGCATCCGTACAAAGTGGGCAACAATCGTGGTGTCTTTGTCTATTGTTATGTTGCGCAGAGTGTCGATGCTGCCATCGCTCCAGCCTTCAAACGTGTATCCCTTGCGTGGTTCGGCCTTGACTATGGCCACATTTGACACGCATGACGGAGTTTGCTCGAAAACGACAATGCCACTCAAAGTATCTTCTGCTGTTATGTTGTATTCGGGCATGTCACCAAATGTACTGTAGTTTGAGAAGCCAGGCCAAGCATTTTGATATGACTCCACACTTCCACACGGGACATTTACTTCTATTATGTTTTTGGCTGTGCCGGAGAAGGCGTCGCCATAATTATAGTTGCCCAGAGACATTGTCGGTGCCGTACGAGCCATCGAAGTGATTGATAATAAACCCGTACAGTTGCTGAATGCTCCATATCCAAGACTCTCAACGCCTTCGCCGATGGTGACTGATGTCAAGCCCATGCAGCCGAGGAATGCGCCACTTGCGATGGTCTTTACGGAAGCGGGAATAGTTACCGATGAAATTCCCCTGCAGTTCACAAACAAGTAGGCTGGTATTGTTTGCACATTCTCGCCGAATACAACCGTAGTAATGGATATACGGTCCTCGAATGGCGGCGTGATGTCATCATCGTCTGTGTGTTTACGGCCTGGCAGCATGCAGTCTATTGCATTGTATGTCACTGTATCCAGACTTGTGCATCCGCCGAAAGCGTATTCGTCGATATACGTCACCGTGCTGCTGATGGTGACGCTACGGAGATTCTTGCAGCCATAGAACGACTGCACCCCAATTGTGGTGCAACCTTCTGGTATTACAATCCGTTTCAGCCCTGTATTCATAAAGGCGTCGAATCCAATGCTCTGGAGCGATGACGGAAGATCAATATCTTCCAGACCGGAACAGTAGGCAAAAGCATTGTAGTCTATAGATGTTACGTTTTCTCCAAGCGAGATGTGATGCAGCCCAGTGCAGCCATAGAATACCGAATTGCCAACGATGTCTACCGACGCAGGCCACACGACAGAGTCAAGACTCGTGCAGTCTTTGAATGCGTTACTGCCGATGCTTGCGACGCTGGATGGCATAACAACGCGCTGGAGATGACGGCATCCGTTGAAAGCAGATGCGGAGATGGACGTGACTGTTTGTGGGATGACGGCCGTTTCGGCTTGTTTGTGGCAGGCTGCTATTTCAGTCTTGCTGTCGTCGGTGTAGTAAAAGGGATATTCGAAGACGGCATCGGCCATCTTGGCGCACCATGGAGAACCTGACGCCGTGCCTGCGTACACGACATTGATGACGCCGTTGAAGGCACAACTGCCTATTGTACGTGCTGCTGAAGGGATGTACACGGTACTCACTTTGCCGTTGTAGGCAGAGAAGGCTTCTTGTGCAATCGAATCAATCTGGCTTCCTGTGGCGAACTCTATAGTTTCCAAGTCCGAGCATCCGTAGAAAGCTTGCTTTCCGATGACCGTGACCGATGCCGGTATCAGCAGGTCTTTTATGCCCGTGCCATAGAATGCCGCCTGTCCAATATTCTGTAGCGAGCTTGGCAGTGTAAGGTTCTGCAGGCTGCTGCAGCCGATGAAAGCCCGCTGCGGTATACTCTGTACCCCTTCGCCGACAAACACATTTTTCAGGCTTTCGCATAGGTCGAATGCTTTAGTGTAGCCTTGGGCATGACCTATCCGTTGGCAGTTTTGTGCATTGTAGTAAATGGTTTCAAGTGCCGAGCAGTTTAAGAAAGCCCCTTGGTCTATAATAGATACGCCAGTTCCGATTGTCAGCACGGCAAGGGCTGTGCATGATTCAAAAGCATTGTATTTGATCTCGGATACGGTTGAAGGTATGACGAATGAAGCGAGTGACGAGCAGTTACGGAAACAGTAACCAGGTATGATGCTCATGCCGCTTCCGATGGTGACGCTGGCCAGATTGGAGCATTCTTCAAAAGCTGAAGTTCCGATAGAAACAACCGAATTGGGGATCTCCACACTCTCAAGGCTGTCGTATTGCTTGAAAGCTGCATTCTTTATGTATGTCACACCTTCCGGAAGAATAAGGTGTTTAATGCCTTTGACTGCACCGACAACAGTGTCTTTCGTGGAACTCGTGTAGTAGATACTATCCTCAAGAAAAGCCCCAGCGTATGCAGCGCCCCAAGGACTCCCAGTCGCATTGCCGGAGTATACGACATTTGTAATGCCATAGAATGCGTTATATCCGATAGCGGAAACACCTGCCGGCACAACAACCTCACTTATGCCGCGGCATGAACTGAATGCCGACTGATCAATATGGGTCAACGACGCTGGCAACACAATCGAACTCAGCCCAATGCAGCCACCGAATGCATTAGGTCCTATTCTTTTCAGGCCTGGCGACAGTGTTACACTCTTCAGCGAGGTGCAGTTGTAGAATGCCTTGCTGCCTATCACCTTGACCGATGCGGGTAGTTGAACAGACATTATTCCAATTGCGCAGCCTACAACCGTGTCTTTGGCTGTAGTCGAGTAGTAAACGCCGTCTTCGAGCCACGCGTTGACACATCTCGCACCCCAAGGCGCACCGGTGGCATCGCCGTTATACACTACGTTGACCATACCTTCGAAGGCATAGGAGCCAATCGATGTCACCGTTGGAGGGACACTTATCTCAATCACCTTCTCACAATAACCAAAGGCATAATTGCCTATGGTTTCGACTCCTTCAGGAATGGCTATCGATGTAAGCAGATAGCACGCTTGGAATGCATTGTTGCCAATGTTGACAATCGAAGCCGGCAGTTCGAGCGACGTGATCTTAGTATTGGAAAACGCGTAGTTTCCTATTGAAGTCTCGTTGCCGCCAAATGTGAGTGACACGAGCTTCTGACATGAACTGAACGCATAGTTGCCTATGGACTCCACCCCATCGCCCAATGTGACGGATTCAATAAAGGTGCATTGCTCAAAAGCGTGATCGCCAATGCTCCTCACGTTTTTCCCAACGGTGACGGATGAGAGGTTGATATAGTAGAATGTATAGCTATTGATACCCGCAACGGGATAGGTCGAGCCCATGTAGGTGACGCTGTCGGGAATGATCAGATCACCCGAAGGTGTGGGATGCTCCGCCCAACGTGCGCCAGCGTAGTTCGCAGTACCTGGATATGTCACGATGGCTTCGCCATTGACGATGTTGTAATAGAGCATCTGTCCGCTCGGAGCAACGGCAGAGAAGCTGTAGGCAAACGCCACCTGCGGCATTGCCAAAGCATAAGCAGCTATGGCTATAAGGAGTGCAAGTCTCTTTTTCATGTGTTGTTTTTTTTAAACAAAAAGGCGTTGATTATTCAGTTGATGAACTTTCACTTATCATCCTGAAAGGCTCTGCAATGCCATGTACTTGATAAGTGTCGAATAATCCACGCCCAAACGCGAACCATCGCCATCTTATTCTCAGTACAGTGAATATTGCAGATTCTTCAAGAGAGAACAAGAGCGTCAGCTCAATATATGTCTATGTTGTCTATCCTGTATTTATGTCATTGTTTTGATTTTATTGCAATAGTATTACTTTATCTTCGCCCAGCTGTCTTTGAGGGTGCAGGTGCGGTTGAAGACGGGGTGTCCATCGGTGCTGTCACGGTCGGTGCAGAAGTAGCCCATGCGCTCGAACTGGTAGCGGACGATACCGTCTTTCCATTTGCCGCATTCGTCTTTCCACTCGCTGAGGGCCGGTTCACACTTGGCGGTGACCACCTTCAACGAATTGGGGTTGAGGTTCTCGAGGAAGGTGTGGCCTTCGGGGACGTCGTCGGGTGCCTCGACGGCGAAGAGGCGGTCGAAGAGGCGCACTTCGGCGTCGATGGCGCTGTGGGCGGCCACCCAGTGGATGGTGCCTTTCAC
>JAFVWV010000113.1 GCA_017501495.1 Bacteroidales bacterium
AGAATGGAAAAAGTATACATTGAGACATACGGCTGCCAGATGAACTTTGCCGACAGCGAAGTCGTGGGGTCGATACTCGCCGGAGCGGGCTACGGCTTGGCCACCGAGCCCGACGAGGCCGACTATGTGCTGATAAACACCTGCGCCATACGCGACAACGCCGAGCAGCGGGTGCGCCACCGTGTGCGCGAGCTGCGTGCGCTGCAGAACCGCAGGCACGGCCTGCGCATTGGCATACTGGGCTGCATGGCCGAGCGGCTGCAGAGCCGCCTGATGGAAGAGGAAGACAACCTCTCGTTTGTCTGCGGCCCCGACGCCTACCGGCGCCTGCCGCAGATGCTGGCGCTGGTGCGCGAAGGCCGCCGCGCCGCCGAGGTGGAGCTGAGCACCACCGAGACCTATGCCGACATAGAGCCCGTGAGGCTCGGCAGCAACGGCATCTCGGCCTATATAAGCATCATGCGCGGATGCCAGAACTACTGCTCCTACTGCGTGGTGCCCTACACCCGCGGCCGCGAACGCAGCCGCGACCCGCAGACCATTGTCGACGAAGCCCGCTCGCTGTTCGACAAGGGTTTCCGCGAGGTGACACTGCTGGGGCAGAACGTGAACAGCTACCGATGGGAGTCGGTGGGATTTCCGCAGCTGATGGAGATGGTGGCGCAGATAGACCCGCAGCTGCGGGTGCGCTTTGCCACCTCGCACCCCAAAGACCTCAGCGACGACCTGCTGCGCGCCATGGCCGCCCACGAGAACATCTGCCGCTGCATTCACCTGCCGGTGCAGAGCGGAAGCAACCGCATGCTGAAGCTGATGAACCGCAAGTACACCGTGGAGTGGTATCTCGACCGTGTGGACGCCATACGCCGCTACCTGCCCGACTGCTCGATCACGACCGACGTGATAGCGGGCTTCTGCGGCGAGACGACAGAGGACCACGAGCAGACGCTCGAACTCTTCCGCCGCGTGCGCTACGACTACGCCTTCATGTTCAAATACTCGCAGCGCGAGGGCACCTACGCCGCACGCCACATGCCCGACGACATAGCCGACGACGAGAAGACGCGACGCCTGAACGAAATCATAGCCCTGCAGGGCCAGATAGCCCTCGAGAACAACCGCCAGGAAGTGGGGCGCGTCTATGAAGTGCTGGTCGAGGGCGAGAGCCACCGCTCGAAGGAGCGCCTCTTCGGCCGCAACAGCCAGAACAAGGTGCTGGTGTTCGACCGCGCCGACGCCCAGCCGGGCACCTACCGCCGCGTGAGAGTCGACGACGTGACTGCCGCCACCCTGCTGGGCACTTTGTTGCCCATTGAGGGCAATAAATAACAAATAACACCGTTATAGATTGATATTATGGCAAAAGAAGGATTTTTCAAACGTTTCCCCTGGGTGCTGCATGTGCTGCTGATGCTGGGCATCTCGCTGGCCATTCTGGCGGTGGTGTTTATCTTTATACGCATCTACGCCCGTCAGGGACAGGAATATGAGCTGCCCGAAGTGGTCGGCGCAAACATAGAGGCTGTCAAGGCCGACAACCCGATAGCCCTCGACTATGTGATAATGGATTCGGTGTTCCGCCCCGGCGAGGAAGGCGGCCGCATACTGACCCAAGACCCCAAAGCCGGCACCATGGTGAAGAAAGGCCGCAAGGTGTACATCACCATGACCGCCTACACGGCCGAAGACGCAGTGCTGCCCGAACTGGCCGGACTCACGGTGCGCCAGGCCGTCAACGAGCTGCTGGGCTCGGGCCTCGAAGTGGGACGGCTGAAATACGTCGAAGACCCATACAAGAACAACATCGTGGACCAGACCTGCAAGGGCAAGACCGTATATGCAGGGCAGCAAATCGAACGTGGCTCGGTGATAGACCTTGTGGTCGGCCTGGGCGACGGCACGGGCGCCAGCGTGGTGCCTTTCGTCATCGGCAAAACCCCCGACAAGGCACGCCGCGACATACTCTGCGCCTCGCTCAACGTGGGCAAGGAACACTACAAGGGTGTGAAACACAAACAGACCGCTGTGGTCTACCGTCAGGAACCGGACTACACCGGCGTGAACCGCTACCCGTTCGGCACGCAGGTGGAACTGTGGTACATAGACGAAGACGACACCGATGTGCAGAAGATGGTGCGCGAGTTCAAGGTGGATTCGAGTAAGATAGTCGACCCGATGACCGAAGGCGAGGAAGGCTGGCCGACACCCGAAGAGATTGAAGAGCGAGACGATTGGGGCTGGTAAAAAAAAGAAGATGAAGATGAAAAGCGGAAAGAATAAAACGGAGAGCCGCCGACGGACGATGTCCGACGGACGGTGGACGGAGGCCGCTCTCGGCTTTGTGTTTTT
Organism: Bacteroidales bacterium; assembly: GCA_017501495.1. Taxonomy (GTDB): domain Bacteria; phylum Bacteroidota; class Bacteroidia; order Bacteroidales; family P3; genus Colimorpha. The sequence goes on from JAFVWV010000113.1 coordinate 2,350, forward strand.
GCTTTCCACGTTCCACGTCCCACTCGCCGCTTCGCTAAACGCCCAAGAGGTGCTGCTGCCATTGGCAGCGACACAGAAGGCTGCAGCCAAGAACGGCACCGACACGATGCTGACGCTGCCTTTCTTCGACGACTTTGCAGGCTACACTGGCACGCCGTGCGCCGCACGGTGGCAGGGTGGGGGAGCGGTGGTGAACACCGGTTATGCCCCGCTGCCGCCGACGGTGGGTATGATGACCCTCGACGCCGCCGATGCCGCGGGATGCCTCTACGGCCACGCCACGACGTCGCTCTTCGGGGCCGACACCGCCACATCGCTCATGATCAGGCTCGACGCCTACGCTCCGCAGGATTCGGTGATGCTGAGCTTTTACTACCTGCCGGGCGGCGGAAGCGGCAACCTCTGGGAACGCATAGGCGATGCCCCGGAGGCGCAGGATTCGCTGTTTGTCGACTTCTACAGCGCGGCCGACAGCGCATGGCACACCGTGTGGCGCCGTGGCGGCACGACGGTGGAAACACTGATGCAACAGACCGGACACGACTGGCAGTACGCCTGTATTGCTGTGACCGACAGTGTCTACTTTGATTCTACATTCCGGTTCCGCATCCGCAACCTGGCTTCGCTCGACGACAACGGCCTCGCCGGTGCAGCGGGCAATTGCGACCAATGGAACATAGACTATGTGCGGATGGATGCCGGACGCAACAGCACGACAGAAGAGGCTGTGCGCGATGTGGCATTCGTGCAGGCTGCTCCTTCGATGCTGGCCAGCTATCGCGCCATGCCAGCGCGCCAGTACCGCTCGTCGGAGATGGCGCAGAACGTGCAGATGACCATCGCCAACAGGTACTCGTCGGCTCTGGCGTCGCAATATGAATACGTTGTCACAGACGAAAACGGCGACACGCTGCATCATTACGACGGCGGCTACGAGAACGCCCCGGCATACATGGCCACAGGCGGCTACCAGACGGCGCAGGCACACGCCGCTCCGCCGGTAGGCTTTGCGTTCGCCGAGGGCGAAAACCACAGGGAATACACTATACAACACACAGTGCGCGAAGGTACGGGCGGCGACGAGCACCGCGACAACGACACGGTGCGTTTCAGCCAGGTCTTTGCCGACTATTACGCCTACGACGACGGCACGGCCGAGAACGGTTACGGCCTCACCTCGACTTCGGCGCACATATACCTCGCCTACCGCTTCGACCTCAACGAGACCGATACGCTTACGGCAGTGGACATCTACTTCAACAGCACACTCGGTGCGCAGAATGAGCACGTGTGGTTCTATATGACGGTATGGCAATGCGGCGCCGACGGACGTCCCGCCACGGTCCTTTATCGCGACAGCGACAAGCGCAGGGCCACGGGTACGGGCTTCGTTCGCTATGCATTGGATTATGCCTTGACGGTCAGCGACAGGATATTCGTCGGGTTCGAACAGGTGGGCAGCGATTATATCAACATCGGGTTCGACCGCAGTTGGAACAGCGCCGAGCGTGTGTGGTACC
>JAFVWV010000114.1 GCA_017501495.1 Bacteroidales bacterium
GCGCCGGCGAGATGTTCCACGTCTCGACCCTCGACCCCGAGAACCCGCCACGCAAGGAGGACGGCACCATCGACTGGGAGCAGGACTTCTTCGGCAAGTTCACCGCCCTCACCGTCAGCGGACAGCTGGAGGGCGAGCTGGGCGCCACCTCGCTGGGCAAGATCTACACCTTCGGCCCCACCTTCCGCGCCGAGAACAGCAACACCCCGCGCCACCTGGCCGAGTTCTGGATGATTGAGCCGGAGATGGCCTTCTACCAGATGGACGAGCTGACAGCCCTCGAGGAGGAGTTCATCAAGTACTGCGTCCGCTGGGCCCTCGACCACTGCATGGACGACCTCGAGTTCCTCAACAAGATGATCGACAACGGCCTCATCGAGCGCCTGAAGAGTGTGGTTGACACCGAGTTTGTGCGCCTGCCCTACACCGAAGGCATCAAGATACTGGAAGAGGCCGTCGCCAAAGGCCACAAGTTCGAGTTCCCCGTCAGCTGGGGCGTCGACCTGGCCTCGGAGCACGAGCGCTTCCTCGTCGAGGAGCACTTCAAGAAGCCCGTCATCATGATCGACTACCCGAAGGAGATCAAGGCCTTCTATATGAAGCTCAACGACCACGTGGAGGAGGAGGGCAAGAAGCAGGGCTTCTCGGGCCTCACCGTGCAGGGCACCGATGTGCTCTTCCCGCAGATTGGCGAAATCATCGGCGGCAGCGTCCGCGAGGAGAACTACGACAAGCTGATGGGCCGCATCGAGGAGCTGCACATCCCGATGAAGGACATGTGGTGGTACCTCGACACGCGCCGCTACGGCTCCTGCCCGCACGCCGGCTTCGGCCTGGGCTTCGAGCGCCTGCTGCTCTTCGTCACCGGCATGGCCAACATCCGCGACGTCATCCCCTTCCCGAGAACCCCGAAGACCGCCGAGTTCTAAAAATCACAGAATAGCAGCGTGCTGAAGGCACGCCATTCCATTAACCCCACACTGCGCCTGTCGGCTTAGTGTGGGGTATCTGTATCCTCGCTGTATCCAGCGTGTCGAAGACACGCCACTATATCCATACTGCGCATTAGCAGTAGCGTGCCTCCGGCACGTTGTTTAAAAAAACTTGCTCAATCAACACTGTCAAAGAACCTCAACATCCAAAGGTCTTTCTCAGTTGCCTGCCTAATTCTCTTGTATCTTGCTGGCATGCCAGAAACAACAATTGTTACAATGCCTGATTTGTTTGTAACAATATAGTTTGGATTAACAAGAACATCACAATCGTACTTCTTGCTGCAATAAATAATAGCCCATTGCTTAAGCGCCTCGTAATCAACAACCCCACCGTCTCCACTATTTGCACTAAAAGTAGAGGTATCAACTACTCTTTGACTAAGTACCGTATCATATTCAACCACCATAGGAACAGATATATAGACATTTTTTGTTTCCGCTCTACGAAATGTAGACGTGTTATGTGATACTGTTTCGCAACTAGAAAGGCTTGCTAAAATGGACAATCCAATCAAAACAATAACATGGTTTCTTTTTTTCATTTTTTATGGGTTTTAACCGTTACTCGGACCCAAGTAACAAAATCATTAAAAAGCGTGGTCCGTATACCACTTCGTCCGATAGAGGTCGTAGGAAATACCTTGAAATGTAGAAATGGGGAACAGTCCACGCTATATACGCGAACCATCACATTGCCCTGCATTTCGAATAAGAGTTTCCTACGTTCCTATCGACAAAGCAAATATAACGCTTCGTGATTTCCTTGTGAAATCGGGTGCAAAGATACGCATTTTCTGCGACGTGGCAAAATTATTTTTTGCCGTATGGCTGTTTTGTCGTATCTTTGCAGTCGGAAAAACACAGCAGGCATGACCAAGAAGCAAGCGATACAACTCTTTGAGGAGAAGAAGGTGCGCACCGTGTGGGACGACGAGCAGGAGAAGTGGTACTTCTCCATCGTCGACACAGTGGCGGTACTGACGGACAGCCCCAATCCCAACAATTATTGGAAGGTTTTGAAACACCGGCTCAAGAAAGAGGGCAACCAGTCGGTTACAAATTGTAACCAACTGAAGTTAATATCTTCTGACGGAAAAAGTTACAAAACCGATGTCGCCGACACCGAACAGCTGTTCCGTCTCATACAGTCTATCCCGTCGCCCAAGGCGGAGCCGTTCAAGCAGTGGATGGCTCAGGTGGCGGCCGAACGTCTCGACCAGATGCAGGACCCCGAGCTGGGCATCCAACAGTCGCTGGCCGACTATAAACGCCTGGGATATTCCGACAACTGGATCAACCAACGCCTCAAGAGCATCGAGATACGCAAGGACCTCACCGACGAGTGGAAACGCCACGGCCTGCAGGATGGTGTGCAGTTCGCCACACTGACCGACATCATCTACAGCACATGGTCGGGTATGACCGCCAAGGAATACAAGCAGTTCAAGGGGTTGAAGAAAGAGAACCTGCGCGACAATATGACCAACCGCGAACTGGTGCTCAACATGCTGGCCGAGCTCTCTACGAAGGACATCTCCGAGGCCCGCAACCCCGAGACATTCGGCGAACACGCCGAGGTTGCCCGTCAGGGAGGTGAGGTAGCCCGCAATGCGCGTGCCGAACTTGAGTCCAAGACCGGCAAGCCTGTCGTAACCTCGCTCAACGCCAAAGATGTTTTGCAGATAGATAATAAATGACACAGCAGGAGACAGACATAATGTACATGCGGCGGTGCCTGCAGCTGGCCGCCAACGGACTGGGGCGTGTGAGGCCCAATCCCTTGGTGGGGTGCGTGGTGGTGAGTGAAGTGGAAAGTGGAAAGTGGAAAGTGGAAAGCGAAGGATACCACCAATGTTATGGCGAATGGCATGCGGAAAGGAACGCCCTGTTGCGCA
>JAFVWV010000115.1 GCA_017501495.1 Bacteroidales bacterium
ACTGGCCATACCTGCGCGACCGCCGTATAGACTCTTATTCCGATATAACAAAAAGATACATTGACTGATGACTCCTCGAGAACAAGGTTATTATATGCCCGCCGAATGGGCTCGCCACGAAGCCACATGGCTCACCTATCCAAAGAATCCCGATTCGTGGCCGGGCAAGATTGAGACCATTTATCCGTCGTATCACCTTTTTGTCAAAACGCTCGCCGAAAGCGAATGTGTTCATATTAATGTGGACGACGGTCAGATGCTCAACCATGTCAAAGCAGAACTTGAAGCAATAGGCACCAATATGCAGAATATCAAGCTGCATATCATCCCGAGCAACGATGCTTGGTGCCGTGACCACGGTCCAGCCTTTCTACTCAACCACAACGATGCCAAAAAGCGAGCCATAGTCAACTGGAACCACAATGCATGGGGCGGCAAATACCCCTATGAGCTTGACACTGAAATTCCTGTACATATCCACGAATTGATGCCAGAAGTGCCTCTGTTCACTCCGGATATAGTCATGGAAGGTGGTAGCATCGACGTGAATGGTGCAGGCGACCTGCTGACGACAACATCCTGTCTGCTCAACGAGAATCGGAACCCTCACTTGAACCAAGACCAGATAGAAGACTATCTACGAAACTATTACGGTGTGGAAAACATCATATGGCTCGGCGACGGAATTGTCGGCGACGACACCGATGGACACGTGGACGACCTGTCTCGTTTTGTGGCTGCAGACACTATCATTACGGCTGTCGAAGACGATGCATGGGACGAGAACTATGAGCCGCTAAAGAAAAACCTGCAGATGCTCAACCGCTGCCGCCTGGCATCCGGCAAACAGCCAACCATCGTTGAACTGCCAATGCCCGACATGGTATTCTACGACAACCAACGCCTGCCGGCCTCGTATGCCAACTTCTACATTGCCAATGACAAAGTGATTTTCCCGACATATCGCTGCCTGACCGACAATGAAGCGGCTTACATTCTCGAAGCATGCTTCCCCGATCGCGAAATAATCGGTATCGACAGCACTGACATCATCTGGGGACTCGGCTCGTTCCACTGCCTCAGCCAGCAAATGCCTGCTATATGAAAAAACTGACATTCATCCTTTTATCGATTGTTTTTTCTTTTTCCGTTTCAGCACAAAAACCAGTCATACCTGACACCTTGACCGCCGGCCAGAAAAGGGTGGACGAGGTGATGAAACTCATAGATGGCAACTATACTGAAGCTCCCGATATGGACAAGATGAGCACGGAAGCCATCAATGCCATGCTTCGTGCGCTCGACCCACACAGCGTATACATAGCCGCCAAGGATGTACAACGCGCCAACGAAGGCCTGCAGGGCAACTTCGAGGGCGTTGGCATCTCGTTTCAAATCATCAGCGACACTATCGTGGTGCAGAGTGTGATAGATGGCGGTCCGAGCGAGAAGGTCGGTATCGAAATAGGCGACAAGCTGCTGCGTATCGACGGCGAAGCCGCCACAGGCGACAGTATCAACAACAACTTCGTATTCAAGCGCCTGCGCGGCAAAAAAGGCACCACCGTTGTTCTCGATGTCTTGCGTCAGGGCTCTGTGTACACATTCCACATCGTGCGCGACAAGGTGCCTATCTACAGCATCGACACTTATTTTATGGCCAACGACAGCGTCGGATATATACGCTTGATACGTTTCGCGCGGACGTCGGCTGACGAGTTCCGCAAAGCTGTGAAATCGCTCAAGAAACAGGGTATGCGGTCTATGATTCTCGACTTGAGGGGCAATACCGGCGGATATCTCGACATAGCATGCCAGCTGGCCAACGAATTTCTTGAGAGAGGCCAACTGATTGTCTACCAAGAAGGACGCCGCACACCACGACACAACTACAACGCCAACGGTCACGGCAACTGGAAGAAAGGCCGTCTGGTGGTGCTGATCGACGAAGGGTCAGCCTCGGCCTCGGAGATTGTCAGCGGAGCCATACAGGATTGGGACCGCGGCACGATAGTGGGCCGGCGTTCGTTCGGCAAGGGACTGGTCCAACGAATGTTCGAACTCAAGGACGGCGGTCAGCTGCGCCTCACCACCGCACGCTACTACACACCCTCAGGCCGCTGCATTCAACGCCCCTATGATGACGGCAGCGACGCCTACCGGCAGGATGTCAACAACCGCTATCGGCATGGCGAGTTGGTCAATGCCGACTCGATTCATTTTGCCGACAGCCTTCGCTACCGTACCGCCCATGGACGCACCGTCTACGGCGGTGGCGGCATCATGCCCGATGTCTTTGTGCCGATGGACACGATGCGCCTCAGCGACTACTATATCTCGCTGCGCGGCAAGGGTTTGCTGAACACTTTCCCGCAACATTGGGCCGACGCCCACCGCAAACAAGCCGAGGTGAAGACATTCGACCTATACCTCAAAAACTACGACACCTTCAAACTCGACAGCCTCCTGACCGCCGAAGCCCTGGAGAAGGGTGTGGTACGCGACGCGGAGAAGGAAGCCTCGCAACCGGAACGCACCGCCCACAGCGACCGCTATCTGCGCTTGATGCTCAAGGCGCAGGTGGCACGCTCGCTTTTCGGCATCGACTACTACTACAAGGTGATGAAAGAAGTAGACGACGGCTACCAACGCGCCCTTGACATACTGAGCAAGTGAACCGGCATAGCACATATCGCAAGTTTTTGGCAGGCCTGCTTATGCTGGCCTATATGCCGCTGCTGATTGCCACGGTGGTGCATGTGCACCATAGACCCGCCGGGGATGCCCTTTGCAACGACTGTGTGCGCCACATCCAGCATCCGGCTCACTTCAATGAAGCCTCCACCGGAGTCCACAACTGTCTCTATTGCCATCTGTTGTCGTTGCCGCGCATCGTCGCGGCAACAGCATCGGGGCTGATTGTATACCGCACGGCGACGCGCATCACCACGTCTGCCGTCATGGTGCCCGCCAGCACCCGGCGCGGCACCCCGAGCCTTCGTGCTCCGCCGCTGGCGATTGGATAGTTCATCTCGACCCAATCACCAACAATTCAAACAATCAATGACCAAAACACTCTTGCTGGTCATGCTGTTGGGCACGCCGCCCGACAGTGTGATCTCGCTGCAGGACGTGACCGTCAGCGCCCGCTCGGCCCAAGCCAAAGCCGCCACGCAGAACGCTGTCAAAGTCGATGCAGCATATATAGACGAACATTTCTCTGGGAGCCTGATGCAGAGTCTCGAAGGCATACCCGGGGTGAAGGCCGTGAGCATCGGCACAGGCCTCTCGCGTCCCACCATCCGCGGACTTGGATATAACCGCATGGTTGTCAGCGAAGACGGCATCAAACACGAGGGCCAGCAATGGGGCGACGACCACGGCCTTGAGGTCGACCAGTTCGCCGTCGACGCCGTCGAGGTCATCAAGGGCCCGGCCACACTCCTCTATGGCTCCGACGCCATCGGCGGGGTGCTGGCCATCACCGGCAACCGCCTGCCGGCCCGACCGTTAGAAGCATCGGTCTCGCTCTTTGGCCACAGCAACAGCCTGCAGGGCGGCCTCTCGGCACGCGTGGCCGGGCGCAGCAATGGGTTCTTCTACAAGGCCAACCTCACGCTGAGCGACTATGGCGACTACCGCGTGCCGACCGACACGATACAGTACTACTCGTACCGCATCGCCTTGCGCGACGGCCGCCTGCGCAACACCGCCGGCACCGAGCGCGACATGCGCCTGATGGTCGGCTGGACCGACAATGAACGCCTGCGTACAGACATCACCGTCAGCAATGTATATGCCCGCAGCGGCTTTTTCGCCGATGCACACGGCATGGAGGTGCGACTCTCCAATATCGACTACAACCGTTCGATACGCGATGTCGACCTGCCCAGCCAGTGGGTGAACCACCTCAAGGTGCAGAGCCACACCACCTACCAACTCGGCACGGCGTCGCTCGAAGCCAACCTTGCATGGCAGCACAACCTGCGCGAGGAGCTGAGCGAGCCCCTGTCGCACGGCTACATGCCGACACCGCCCGACAGCCTCGAGCGGCGGTTCGACAAGCACACCTTCAGCGGCACGCTCGCTGCACGCATCCCTCTGGGGGCCAGGCATGAAGTGAGCCTCGGCACCGGCGCCGAGCATCAGCGCAACTCGCGCGACGGATGGGGATTCATCATCCCGGCGTTCGAAAGCAGCAGCTGGGGGCTCTACGCCCTCGACCGATGGACACCAAGCGAAAATCTGGCTCTCAATGCCGGAGTGCGCTACGACCTGAACGCCATAGACATACACTCTTATAGCGACTGGTATCGCACCCCCGTCGGCAGCGACAGCGTATTCATGCAGCGCTCGGCCGATGTGCGGCGCACCTTCAGCGCCCTCACATGGTCGGCCGGTGCCAACTGGCACAACGACGACTGGATACTGCGGCTGAATGTGGGCAAGGCGTTCCGCGTGCCGATAGCCAAAGAGCTGGGGGCCAACGGCGTCAACTACCACATCTTCCGTTATGAGCAGGGCAACGCCGGCCTCGACCCCGAACGGTCGTACCAGGTCGACGCCGGCATCGAGTGGGGCAGGGGAGCGTTCGTGGTCAAGGCCGACCCCTACGCGAGCTATTTCCCGAACTACATCTACCTCAACCCCACACCCGACTACGTCGAGGGCCTGCAGCTCTACCGCTACACGCAGACGCGCGCCATGCGCTACGGCATCGAGGTCGAGGCCGCCTGGGCGTTTGCGCCTCAATGGGAGCTGGGCCTTCGCGGGCAGTTCTGCCGTTCGCGACAGCTGAGCGGCGACAAGCGCGGCTACACGCTGCCCTTCGCCCTGCCGCCGTCGGCCGACGTCGACCTCGGCTGGCACTACGACTATCGCGGTTGCGGCAATGTGGGGCTCAACCTGCACGCCGTGGCAGCACAGAACGAGATTGTGCCGCCGGAAAAGCCCACGCCGGGCTACATGACGGTCAACCTTTCGGCATCGCACCGCTTCACGCTGCGCGGCGACCGGCAGCTGAGCCTTGCCGTTCAGCTTGGCAACCTGCTGAACACCACGTACTACGACCACACGAGCTACTACCGGCTCATCGACGTGCCCGAACCCGGACGGCACGTCTCATTAAGAATTAAATACGAATTTTAAACAATTATCAGACAATGAAAAAAGCAATCTTTCTGGCGGCATTCGCCGCTTTGGCCTTCGCCGCCTGCAATGGCGAAGACCGCGATATGGACAAACCAGCCATCACAACCGAAGGCATCACGGCATCGCCCTCGGAATGCGACTCTTACGAGCGCGGAGACACAATCCGTTTCTGCTACCGCATGACCGACAACATGGAGCTCGGCAACTTCAATATCGAGGTGCACGGCAACCACGACCACCACACCCACAGCACGTCGGACATCGAATGCGAACATGAAGGGGAGGAAGAACACCACGACGCGGAGAATCCCTGGGTATTCAACCAGGACTATCAGATTCCCGACGGACTACATGACTATACCGCCCACGTCGACATCGCCATACCCACCCATGTCGACCCCGGCGACTACCACTTCATGATACGCCTCACCGACAAGGCTGGATGGCAGGAAATCCGCTCCGTGGCAATCGAGCTCGAGTAAGGCTTCGCCGTTTTCCCCAAGTAGCCGTGGACTTGCATTCACGGCTGTTTCTGTATTGCCGCCATCGACAGTGGCGTGCACCGTGGCCGACCATCGGCCATCGCTGCTGCGGCACATCAGATAGAGCTGTAAATCATCCGTTTGCAGCCAGTCGTGCGGCAGCACGTCGATGCGGCCCGTGCGGCGGTAGACGCTGTTGAACAGGTATCCCGCCCCGGCCGAGGGGCTGTAGGCGTAGAG
>JAFVWV010000116.1 GCA_017501495.1 Bacteroidales bacterium
ATATTACATACATACCAAACAAAAGCCCGATAAAATATGAGAAAATTACTAATGCCAAAATCACTTTTGAAAATTCCTTTAATTTCTTTTCTTTTCGCTTTGACAAAATAATCACCTCTTTTTTAATGGTAAGTGGTGGACTTCTGCCATAAGGTCATCCAGGTCTCCGTTACCATTTAGCCCATTGTGATATGAGCTATGCATATTATTGAGTATTCTGCGGTCATCAAAATCTATTTCTCCTTCAGCAATGTACGCTTGACCGAGATAGCGGATTCTGTCATAGAGAATAAATTTAAGAGCCTCGCTTTGAGCATTGGTCTTTTTCTCAATACTCTCTAATCGTTGTTCTATTTTCTTTTCCTCTCTACACTTTTCGTCCTCCGCTTTTTGTTCTGCCCTGTCGTCAAGCTCTGCTTTGCGATTTCTACGCCAGGAAAGGAATTCTCTTACACCCTCAATAATAGCTACCAATACGCCACCTGTTAAGGCAGCGACAAGAATACTTTGCACTTAGCACACCTCCGTAACAAAAAAGCAACCCTGTGAGGTTGCTTTTCCTAAATGCAACCCTACAAGGTTGCGTTTATTTGATTTTCATTTTCTGTGTGCCTTACCAATACAAAATCATTTATTATCTTATTTCTCAAAGATTCGCAATCGCAATGTTTGAGTAGTCCGAGATAACTTTGAAATACATTTTTGCAATAATCAAGAGGCAGTTCTCCTGTGGAGTAATGCTCCATAATATACGCTATGTGTTTCTTCAACTGCAGAGATGTACTTTTCCGCAGTTCCACTCGTCCCGGATAAACTTTTCTGCCGACAAATTCAACATGATGCCTACGGGTATAACCGCAGTCTTTTCGTTGAGTTGTAGCCCGAAATTCTCTTGCAAGTAATCATCTACCTGGCCGACAGTTTCCCGCGCAAGAAGGTGCTGCTGCTGGCACTGGCGCTGAACGCCGTCATCTTCGGCGGCTACATGGTGGCGGGCTCGCTGCTGCTTTTCTTCTTGGTGCGCACGCTGCACGGCGGACCCTTTGGGGCCTCGTCGGTGGCCAACAGCACGGTGGCCATCGACGTGCTGCCCTCCAGCCGCCGCACCGAGGGCATAGGCTACTACGGCCTGAGCAACAACCTCGGCACCGCCATCGCACCCACCATAGGCGTCTACGTCTACACGCAGACGCACAGCTTCCAGCTGCTCTTCATCCTGGCGCTTGTGGTGGCTCTCGTGGGCTTCGCCGTCGACGCCACCATCACCCTGCCCGAACGCCAGCTGATGCAGGACAAGAAGAAGTTGTCGCTCGACCGCTTCTTCCTGGTGCGCGGATGGCTGGTGGGCCTCAACGTGGTGGTCTTCGGCTTCTGCTACGGCGTGCTGAGCAACTACTTGGCCATCTACAGCAAGGAGACCCTCGGCATCACCACCGGCACAGGCGCCTACTTCGCTATACTCAGCGGCGGACTGATGCTCTCGCGCATCCAGGGCGGCCGCGCCCTGCGGCAGGGCAAGGTGGTGCACAACGCCGCCGAAGGCATCATCATCTCCACCATCGGCTACCTGCTCTTCGCCGTGGTGCACAACCCCGTTGGCTACTACGGCTCCGCGCTGCTCATAGGCCTCGGCAACGGACACATGTGGCCCTCGATGCAGAACATGATTGTGGACCTTGCCCACCACAACGAGCGCGGCACAGCCAACAGCACCATCCTCACCGGCTGGGACCTCGGCCTGGGCCTCGGCATACTCCTCGGTGGCATCATCGCCGAGCATGTGGGCTACACCGCCGCCTTCGTCGCCGTGGCCGTCGTCCACGCCCTCGGCGTCGCCCTCTTCTTCGCCGCCACCCGCAGCAACTTCCTCCACCACCGCCTCCGCTGACATCAATTCTCAAGCTCATTTCAAGCAAAACTCATGAGCATCTTTACAAAAAATCATGCTCATAATTACTGGTGAATCATGAGCATGATTTCTGAAGTTTATGAGCATAATTTCAAAACTTCATGCGCTTGAGATTTTCACGCTATCGAATAACCCCCGTGGTGACGTGGTGACAATTACCTGTTACCCTTTGCTCTATTGTGCGTTTTGCAGAGCATCTGGCAATTGTCTTCTGTGGTTGAACCGCCTTTGCTCCACGCCGTAACATGGTCGGCATCCATGTCCTTCAATTCCCATATTTTGGAGTGGTTAGCATCATGGCCGATGGCGCAGAGCGGACAGTTGCTGATGCCTTTGGCTTTTGCCTCGTAGGTCTGCCGGTCATAGACACGCCGTTGTGTAGCCTTATCAAACAGGCGCACATTGAGCAGTTTCTTGTCTTTGCAGCCACCAAGCACATATTCGAAGACACCACGTCGGTCCTGGACATAGTCGTCATTTATCAGTTTCTTCACCTTCTCCGACACATCCTTATGGTCGTATGGATTGTTGTGGAAACGCTCGTAGAGGTCACCCCAGTTCAAACCCTGCATCTCGTCGTACACATCGTCGAATAAATTATCAACCCAATCAATCACGGTATTGAAATAGGTCTTGATTTCGCTAATATTGTCATCGCGTCGATGAGCAGACATATAGGCACTCACCTTGTCTTTGGCATCCATATTGCGGCTGACCCACTCCAAAGCTGTAGCAAGGAATTGCTGACGATTGGCAGGACCTTTTACATAGCTTTCCCAACGCTGGATGTTGGCATTCTGAGAGTTCGAGAACTCTTCTTTGCATTTGGTCACAAACGGGCCACTGAACACTGCGTTTAGTTCCTCTTGTCTATTGAGCGGAATGCCTGCAATATTGATGGTCTTGAACCACTCCTTGATTTCTTCTTCGGCCTTGTCGCCCTCACCTTCACACTCATACACGAGGAGTTTTGTCTGTAAAATCTTTTCCTGCTTGTCTTTGTCCAGACCATCAAAATTTCTTTCTATGCCATTGTAAACCACGGCAAACTTCTTCCGTAGGTAGCGCCCAAGCGAGGTGATGCGCTGCTGCCCGTCGAGTACTTCAAGACGGTCGCCCACCTTGTTGAAGTAGATAAGGCCAAGCGGATAGCCCTTCAACACCGACTCTATGACCGCCACATCTTTCTTGCCGTCGGCATAGATATAGTTGCGCTGGTATTCAGGCTGTATGGTCAATTTCCCAGCTAACCCATACAGACCTTTGCCTTCAAGTTCATTGTACTCGAAGCCGTCGCAGATTTGTTCAACGGTGTATATTTTCAGTTCTGTCTTCATTATGATTGCTTTTTCCGGATTAAGATTCTTGCGTATAATCTTTCATATTCGCCATTCCTCATTATATAGAATGCTGGTCCTCCCTGTTTGGCCTTTGGAAGTCCTTCAGGTTTTACTGTTGCATCCGTTAAACTAATGCCTAATATTTCAAATTGTTCTGGGCAGTATTTATCAAGAAATGATATTGGAACTCCCATTATTCCATCATAGTCCGACGGTATAGCATCTGTAAATGAAACATCAATATAGTTGTAATGATAATATCGTTCATACTCACCTCGACCCCGTATATCTTTGTGCCTACTATGCTTAAAATTCCACGCCATTGTCATTAGTTTAATTGGCTGATGCCTTTTCCCGTGGTCTATATTCGTATACCAACAGGAATTGCCTAATCGAGTGTAGTTTCCCACATATCCTAATCTTTCAGCTTTCCTCTTGTCACTATCTTTTACCTCAACACCTTCAGGAACACCAAAAACCATATCAGTCATAAAACCTGTGGCTCCGAGCCATATCATATTCTTTTGTAGTAATGGAAACACCTCCCTGTATGTAATGGCATTCATATTCCCGATAATTAGAAACTTCTTATCCGCTTCTATCAGCCACGCCACAAACTCGCGGAAGAGTGAAAACGGTGGATTGGTGACGATGAAGTCGGCCTCGTTGCGCAAAGCACGTATCTCATCACTGCGGAAGTCGCCATCGCCTTCAAGGTACTTGTATTGCAGGTCGTCAATGTCGACACGACTGTCGCCAGTCACATCTCGTTCGAGTACGAAAATCTTACCGTGAGTCTTGCTCTTGTCTGCTGAGAAATGGGGTTGAGAGGTTTCAAAGATTGTTGGCTGATACGGTGTCTTGTACTTCTTGCTTTCGGGTGCGTAACTGGTGCTGATGAGTTTCCTCAGCCCCAGCAGTTCAAAATTCTGCGCAAAGAACTTGGTGAAGTTGCTCCACTCTGGGTCGTCGCAGGGCAGCAGTACCGTCTTGCCGCGAAACACGTCAGGGTCATAGTCCAGATATGCGTTTATCTCTTTCTGTATATCGTGATATTGAGTGTAGAACTCGTCGTTTTTCGCCGACTTGGCGTTTGCAAGGTTTTTATTTGCCATCGGTGGTGATTGATAATGTGCACTGCTATCAATCACAAAATCGGCAACAAGAAAGGCGTGAGCCTCTATTTGCGTTCAGGGAAAGCCTGAGAAGAAACCCCTGTAAGACCAGTGCCCACGCCCTAACGGCGTTTACTACCGGCCTTACTTGGTGTTACCTAACTGAGGCTTACCTTGAACTAACTACTCCGATTTGTCAAAATCAGTTTCTCAGGCTTATTTTGAACGCGAAATGGTAGTCAATGCTATGTTATTATAAAATGTTATGTCTTGTGTTGTCTTTGTTTTTCTACATACTTAGGCTTGTAATTATTATTTTTTAAACGGTCTTTATTTTATGCCCTCTCATAGATAAGTTTTTTGTCTCGGTTAGCAGTCTCTGCTGCATAAGGACGAAGTGAACCTTCCTCCACTAAGTCCACTTCGCGACCAAGCAGTTCTTGCAAGTCCATCAACATTCCACCGTGGGTGAAAAGAGTGAATGGTTTTCCAGAACGGTCGGGCACAAAAAGGATATCCACATCGCTCCGGGGCGTTTCTTCGCCGCGGGCGAAGGAGCCGAAGAGCCACGCTTTCAAGACAGGCTGCGTCTTGAAGTAGTCGGCTATAATCTTGGTCATCGCCTCTGTGCTCATATCTTTACGCTATTACGGTTTTCAAAGTGCAAAGATACAACTATTTTGCGATATGGCAAAATTTTATTTGCGGACCAGCTGGGGGGGGGCGAAGCGGACCAGGTGGAAGGCGCAGAAGAGGAGCGTAAGCACTTCGCTGACGTTGACGGCCCACCAAATGCCATCGATGCCCACCAGGGCGGGAAACGCCCAGACGGCGGCCATCTCGAACACCAGAGAACGTGCATAGGCAGCCGCCGCACTGACCACTCCGTTCTGCAGGCCCGTGAAGAGCACCGAGGCGAACATGCTCCAACCACAGATTAGAAAACACAATGAATAGATGCGTATGGCACGCGTGGAGAGTGCCGCAAGCGTAAGCACAATAAATTATGCAACGGCGCGTTTAAAGAGGCATTATGGCAGAGACAGAAAACAAATATGTAGGCAGTCAGGCGGTGGCCGACGAGGTGGTGCGGACGCGTGAACTCGTTGCGCAGATGAACACCGGATGGCATACCGATGACGAGGTGCGCAACTATTTAAGTCAGATTACGACCAAGCCAATCGACGGCACGGTGCGCGTCTTCCCGCCGCTGAATATCAACTATGGCCCTGGCGTCAGCCTTGGCCGCGACTGCTTTATCAATTTCGGATGCACTTTATTGGCACTCGGTGGCATCATCATCGAAGACGATGTCTTCATCGGGCCCCACTGTGTGCTGGCCACAGAATACCATCCGGAAGAGCCTTCCGAGCGCCATTCACTGCTCACGCGGCCTATAGTGGTCAAGCGTAATGCTTGGCTTGGTGCAAACGTGACGGTGCTGGCAGGTGTCACCATCGGCGAGAACAGCATAGTTGCCGCCGGGGCGGTGGTTACTAAAGACGTTCCTTCGGGCATGGTTGTGGCAGGCGCTCCGGCCCGCATAATCCGCGAAATCCACCGCGACAACCTATAAGGCAGCCTTCAGCACCTGCTCCACGACGCCGATCTTGTAGCCGGTGCTGTGGTAGAGTATGCGGCCTTCCTTGTCTATCAAGGCCACAAGTGGGTATTCCACATTGTCTATCTTGGCAGCTTCCACTATGCGCTGCTCCAGCAGGCCCTTCCGATAGGCGAAGTCGGTGTTGACGAGGTCCCACGAGGGCATGCCTATGGTGGCGGGGCCGACCATGAAGGTCATGCCGCCCCACTGCTTCATCTCTTTCTGCAGCTGGCGCAGCTCCACTATGAGGTGCTTCGAGGGCTCGCTGTATTCGCCGAGGTTGACGTAGAGCATACCCGCGTTGCCGGCGTAGTCCCACAGCTCGATGCCGTCGAAGAGTTCGAGGTCCTTGTCCACCATGCCCAGCTCGTCGGTGCGGGCCAGCAGGGGCAGGATGACAATCTCCTTGGTCACCTTCTCGCCGGCCTTGACCTCGAAGAACTCCAGCCTTGAGCGCACGGCCCCGTCGGGGTAGCGGTTGCCGGTGGAGAGGCAGTAGGTGCCGGGCTCCAGTTCGAGGGTGGCGGGGAAGGAAGCCATGCGCGGGTCGTCCTCGAAATCGAAGGTGCGCAGGTCGCCATTCTCCAGCTTGGCCAGCGTGAAGTGGGGCCAGTAGACAGGCTTGGCGGGTTCCTTGCCGCGGTAGGTCAGGGTTAATTTTGAATTCTGAATTTTGAATTCTGAATTGTTTGCGGAAACATCTTCAAAATTCACAATTCTAAATTCACCATTGTTTTCGCCGGCGGCGAAAACCGTGTTGGTGGCATTGTCTAAATAGGCGGGCACCCCGGCGGCACGGCATGCGGCCACGAAGAAGATGTCGCGGCTGTGGCTGTCGGCGCGGCGCAGCTTGTACACGCCCACGGGCGAGATAGGACAGTTGTAGTAGTTGCTCGTGTCGTCGACAACAATGTTGTCGACCACCCACTGGCGTATCTCCTCGGCCGTCATGCCCTTGAAGCAGGAGAGCTCCTCGCGGTAGGGGCGCACCATCTCGTTGCTGATGCGAGCGGGCATGATGCCTCGCTTATAGACGTCGTAGGTGTAGGGGCGGTTGGTGCAGGTGCCAGTGGCGTGGTTCAACCAGTCGAAGCCGGTCTCGTGGGCTTTGAGCACTTCGGCAGTGATGTCGCGGAGGTCTTTGTCAGAGTAGGATTTGAGATAGTCGTAGATATGCTCGCCCGAACGGTATTGGGCTGGCCAGTGTCCAAAGTATTTGTATATCTCGGCGTAGTTACCTTCAGACTTCTGAATGATTTCCCACACTTGGTCATCACTAAAGCATCTTGGGCACCAGAACCAGTCAGCGGGAAGGAGGCTTTTATAGTTCTCCTTTGTAGGGAACGTGGCGGTGTAGGCGTTGCGCAGCGAGTCCTCGTAGGCCAGGCGGCGGG
>JAFVWV010000117.1 GCA_017501495.1 Bacteroidales bacterium
ATATCGTTGAAATATCGTTGATGTATCGTTGATATGCACTACCGGTGGCCTTCCGGAACACAGGAAAGGGGCAGTCGGCGGGCGATGTTGAAAAAAAACTGTCCGTGGTTTCGGAAAATTGTGTATATTTGCATGTGGCGTTTGTGCATACTGCGGTGTGCATGCGCCTGGCAATCAGATGATAGTAATAAATAATCAACGTTAAATATGGCAAAGATAAACAATCTTATTTCGAAGTCCGGCTACGACTGGAAATACTCTGTCGTGGGCGGCGTGACGCGTGTGAACATCGAGACCGGCAACGACATTGCCCACCTCGACGAACTCGACCAAAAACTCTGGACCGTGCTCAGCTGTCCGGTCAAGGGGCTTGAATTCGACGAGAAGACCCTCGCCATGCTCGACAGCGACAAGGACGGCAAGATTCGCGTGGGCGAAATCGTCGCGGCGGCCAAGTGGCTCCGCGAGGTGCTGTCGGACATGGACTACCTGCTCGAGGGCAACGACAACATAGAGTTCGGCGCCGTGCTTGCCAATACCGACGAAGGCAAGTCGGTGCTCGCCGCCGCCGAGATGATTCTCAAGGCTTTGGGTAAGGACAAGAAGAGCATCAGCCTGGCCGATGTCGACGAGTATATGGCCATCTACGAGGAGAAGTGCAAGAACGAGTACACCGCTGCCGAGAGCGAGCCCTACGAGGCGCCTTACGGCGATGGCAGTGATGCAGCCGAGGCTGCGGTGAACGCTGTCCGCGCCAAGGTGGCCGACTGGTTCATGCGCTGCAAGCTTGTGCAGTTCGACGAGGAGGCCACCGCCGCCCTCGACGTGCAGGTGGAAGGCATCGCCGCCATCAGCGCCGGCAACCTCAGCGAGGAGGTTGACAAGATTTCGGCCCAGCCGCTGGCTCGTCCGACCAAGGAGGCCTGTCTGCCGCTGCAAAAGGGCATCAACCCCGCCTGGCAGGGTGCGATGGCCGCCCTGGTGGCCGCCGTGCCCGAGCTGCAGGGCAAGGAGTGCATGACAGAGGAGGATTGGAATGCTGTCACTGCCAAGGTTGACGCCTACACCGCTTGGAAGAGCGCCGGCGAAACAGCCATGAACGAGACCATTGCAGCCCAAGTGGCCGAACACGCCGCCGCAATAGGCCCCGTGGAGCGCCTGCTGCGCTACTGCCGCGACTATTTCCGCCTGCTGCACAACTATGTTGTCTTCAAGGACTTCTATCGCCGCGACGACAGCAAGCTGGCCGTCTTCCAGGCCGGCAAGCTGTATATAGACCAGCGCTGCTGCGACCTCTGTGTCAAGGTGTCCGACATGGGCAAGAGCACTGCCACCGCCGGCAAGAGCGGCATGTACCTCATCTACTGCCACTGCACTGCCAAGAACGGCGGAGCGCAGATGGACATCGTGGCCGCATTGACCGACGGCGAGATCGGCGGCCTGCACGAGGGCAAAAACGCCATCTTCTACGACCGTAGCGGTCAGGATTGGGATGCCACCATCACCAAGATTGTGGACAACCCCATCAGCGTGCGCCAGGCTTTCTGGAGCCCCTACCGCAAGTTCGGCAACTGGGTGAGCGACAAGATAACCAAGAGCGCCCAAGAGAAAGAGGGCAAGCAGTTTGAGAACATGACCTCGAAGGCCGACAGCGCCAGCACCAACCTCACCGCCAAGCCCGAGGGCGCTGCCGCCGACGCCGCTGCCGCCGACAAGAAGCCCGCCACTCCGTTCGACATAGCCAAGTTCGCCGGTATCTTTGCAGCCATCAGCCTGGCCTTTGGCGCTATAGGTGCCGCCCTCGGCATGCTGGGAAGCTTCATCGTGGCCAAATGGTACAACATCATACTGCTCGTGGCGGCCGTAGTGATCCTCATCAGCGGTCCCTCGATGCTGCTGGCGTGGCTCAAGCTGCGCAAGCGCAACCTCGGTCCCGTGCTCAACGCCAACGGATGGGCCATCAACAGCGACGTGAAGGTGAATACCACTTTCGGCAAGACCCTCACCTCGATGGCCAAGTACCCGAAAGTGGTTGCCAAGGACCCCTTTGCCGACAAGAAGATGCCCGTGTGGCAGAAGTGCCTCATCTGGATTGCGGTGCTGGCCGTGGTGTTCATCCTCGGCTTCCGCCTAATAGAGCACCGCTGGGTGTGGCAGCCCAAGCCGGTTGAGACAGAAGAGGTTGCCGACAGCATCGTGGCCGACAGCATCGTGGTCGACAGTGTGGCGCAGCCCGTCGAGGCTCCCGCCGAAGCCCCTGCCGAGGCTCCAGCCGAATGATAAACTCTGTGCTCAAGGGCGCGGCGTGCCATGTGCGCAAGAGGACGATTCAACCGTTGCGGACATCGTGCGCTGTGCTCTTTCTTCTGACACTTATGTCGCCGATAGCCACAGCACAATCACAGCCGTTCACGGTCGCATGGTGGAACGTCGAAAACCTCTTCGACACCCGTGACGACCCTCGCACCCACGACGACGACTTCACGCCACGTGGCGAGCTGCATTGGAACCGCACCCGCCTCGACAACAAGCTCCGCGGCATCTACCGCACACTGACGCTCATGGATCTGCCCGATGTCGTCGGACTCGGCGAGGTGGAGAACGACTACGTGCTGCGCGAGCTGACAGGCGCCACGCCGTTGGTCGAGGCAGGCTACAGCTATGTGCATTTCGACTCGCCCGACCGCCGCGGCATCGATTGTGCGCTCATCTACCGGCGCGACCGCTTCACGGTCACCGCCAGCGGTGTCGTCAGTCTGAGCGACAGCGCCGAGGGCTTCTTCACACGCGACATATTGCAGGTCGTGGGGTGCACGCCCGAAGGCGACACGCTCTGCCTCCTCGTCAATCATTGGCCTTCGAAACGCGGAGGCGACGAGGCCGAGGCGCGCCGCCTCGAGGCCGCGCAGACGCTGCGCCGACTCATGGTCGACATCAAGGCCGAGCACCCTGGCGCTGCGGTAGTGGCCATGGGCGACTTCAACTGCACCTCCGACGAGGCTCCAATCAGCCATGGAATGGCTTTCGGCACCGACAGCATCAACCCTGACGGCATCCGCAACCTCACCCTGCGGCTGCCCAAGGCGTGGGGCTCGCATAAGTTTCAAGGCCTTTGGGACTATCTCGACCAGATGTTTATCCTGGCCGACGAACCCTGGATGGTGGGCGACATCAAGGTGATGCGCTTCGACCATCTGCTCACCCCCGAGCAGGCCAAGACCGGACAACGCCCCAAGCGCACCTATCAGGGCACACGCTATGAGGCCGGCCTCAGCGACCACCTGCCGCTGCTGCTGCGCCTGAAAAAACAGAACTGACCGCCCTTTGCATGTACATGAAAAAAGGCCCGGCGCACCATGAAGTGCGTCGGGCCTCGCTGTTTCAACGGCTGCCTATTTGAAGGCGTTCTCGCTCAGGCCGTGGCCGCTGAGGGCCAGGTCTTTCATGTAGCTCGGCACCTCGCGTCCGAGGTACTTGTCCACATAGAGTTTGGCCAGGTATTGACCCAACATGAAGCCGTGGCCGCGCAGGCCGGTGAGCAGGCCGGCATCGGGATCGACGATATAGCGCGGCTCGGTGTAGCGGCCGGCCCAGCAGGCCAGGAAGCTGACGTCTTTCAGGCCTGGCAGCCACTCGGCGAAGACCTCGCTGACAATCTCAAGGAACTCTCGGCTGTTGTACTTGATGTTCTGGCGCGTTTCGTAGGCGTCGGTGTCGGGGCTGGCACAGCCTATGATTTGGCCGGTGTGCTCGAACTGTTGACCGTAGACGGCGCTGAAGCCTTTGTAGTGGCGGCGGTCGATAATCATGTCGAGCGGACCGCCATTGGGTCCCATCATGGGCAGGCGGCGTGTGATGAAGGCCTGGTGCTTGACGGGGAATAGACCGGTGTCGATGCCAAGCATGTCGGTGAACTTCTCGGCTCCCCAGCCCATGGCATTTACAAAGTGGTCGCAGGTGTATTCCACATAGTGGCCCTCGTGGTTGCGCACCAGTGCCACCACCTTGTCTCCCTTGCGCCACACGGAGAGCAATTCGGTGTCCTCATAATAGCGTCCGCCGAGCGAGACGCCGATGCCGCGGATGTAGTCGATGACGCGGCCAGGCGTGGCTTGCCAGCAGTCGCGGGTGATGAGGGCGTGGCTATAGGTGGTGCGGGTGTCGTCCCAGAGGGGCGATATCTCTTTCTTGAAATCCTTGCGGTCAATCATGTAGGCGTCGCTCCAGGCGCGGCTGGCGTCGAGGGCGCGGTAGGTGGCGTCGTCGTGCACCAGGTTGACGTAGTGGGTCGGTTTGTAATTGATATTGTGCACGGCCTGTATCTGCTTGAATATCTCGTGGCTGTGCTGGGCTATGTCGGCTATGTCGGGGTTGCTGAAAGCAGGTCGGCCACCGCCGATGTTGCGCCACGAGGCGCCGCGGCTCCAGTTGACCATGACGGGTTTGAGACCTGCCTCGCTGAAGTAGCGGAAGAGGCCGCTGCCCGCGATACCGCCGCCGGCAATGAATACACGCACCTCTTCGTGCCGCACGTCGTTGTCCTTCGGGAAGATGTAGATCTCTTTGCGGCCTTCGGTATAGATGTCGCCGAGTGTCACCTGATTGCTGAGCGGGGCGCGCGGCGTGGCGTCGCCTGTGAGTTCGATGCCGTGGGCACGCAGCAATCCGCGAGCGCGAGCGATGCAGCGCTTGCCGCGGCAGGGACCCATACCCATGCGGGTGATGTGCTTCAGCTCGTCGACAGAGAGGTAACGGCGGTCGCCCACGACAGAAAGGATTTGCTCGTCGGTGATATCCTCGCAATGGCATACGTATGTCGGCTCTTTCTGAGCGCTTTTGACAGTCTTGGCGCTTAGCGATTCCGGGTAGCGGTCTTTTAAGATAAATCCTTTGACATCTGTCATCGGCCCTTCGACGGATGCCACCTTCACTCTTGCCACGTTGGTCCGGTTCTCTTTGACCAGAACCTTCTCCACCAAGCCTTCGCCGATGCGTCGGCCGTTGTTGTCCACCAGATAGACTTCGGCCCCTTCCGCTACGGCGTATTCCACAGGCAGGAAGCACCATTGCTTCTGTGTATTGTAGCCGAAGATGGCCAGACCGGGGCAATGGTTGACGCACTCCATGCAGCCGATGCATTTGTTGTAGTCGACCGTCGGCGTCGACGATGTGGTGGGCTTGCTTATGGCGCCCTGCGGACAGCTGAAGGTGCAGGGGTTGCAGGCGAAGCCGTAGAGGCAGTCAATCTGTACGAAAGGCTTGGCCGCCATGCGCTCTTCGGAGGGCAGGTTGGGGTGTTCGAGCAGGCGTACTGGGTGCTGCTGTGAGTCTATGTATTGGCGCGAGATGTCGAGGTATTCGTCGTAGTTGATGCGTATGCCGGCATCTTGCGCAATCTCGTAGGCGGTTTGGCGGCCGCGGAGCACTGCGCTGGTGCCTTCGCCGATGCGGATGGCATCGCCCGCACCGTAGACACGGTGTCCGAAGAGCTCTTTGCCCTTGGTGAGCAGCTGGTTGTCGGGCACCAAGCCGGTGCAGATGTTTATGATGTCGATGTCGTCGATGGTCTGTTCGGTGCCCGGCACGGGCTTGAAGTTCTCACAGCGTGCAATGACGGCTCCGGTTATGCCGGTGCGGTCGGCGTTGGGTATGGCGCGCACTAGGGTGTAGCCCGTCATGATGGGTATGCCGAGGCGGCGCACGCGGTTGGCCTGCACCGGAAATCCGCCTTCGCGCGGCATGGCCTCGACGATGGCGCGTATCTCGGCTCCGGCCTGCATGCCTTGGTAGGATGTCAGGTAGCCTATGTTGCCCGCGCCGACGGTGAGCACCCGCCTGCCGAGCAGTGTGTGCTCCTGGTTCATCATCTTTTGGAATACGGCTGCTGTGTAGACTCCAGGCACATCGTCGTTTTCGAAGGCGGGCATGAACGGCACGGCGCCGGTGGCCACCACCAGATACTGCGCGTCGATGTAGGACATGACGCCCGTGACGATGTTCTTGGCGGCGATGCGCGGTCCCTCGAGGATGTCCCACACCGTGGTGTCAAGCAGTATGCCGTCGTGGTCGTCGCCAGCCAGAGTCTTGGCAATGTCGAAACCACGCATGCCGCCATATTTCTTCTCTTTTTCGAAGAAGAAGAACTGGTGGGTCTGCATGTTGAACTGGCCGCCGATGCGTGGGTTGCTGTCGACGACGATGTTGTCGATGCCGAACTTCTTCAGCTGTTCGCGGCAGGCCAACCCGGCAGGGCCGGCACCTATGATGGCCACCGTGGTCTTGTAGATCTGCAGTCTGTCGGCTTCTTGCTGGCGCTGCGGTGGCTCAAAGGTCACTCCCGGAAGGTCGGCCTCATGAGCTATGATGCGCACCTCGTGCACGCCGTCGACCGGTGTGATGCAGATGCGGCGCACGCGGCCGTCGACCAACATCTCGCAGGCTCCGCATTTGCCTATGCCGCATTCGAGCGAGCGGTTGCGGCCGCTCAGCGAATGGCTGTGCACGGGATAGCCAGCCTCGTGCAGCGCTTTGGCGATGGTGTAGCCTTTGTGGCCTTGAATTTTGTGCCCTTCAAACATGAATTCGACAACCTCGGTTTCGGGGATGTCCAAAATCGGATGGGTGGTGATTCTGTTCATCTGTTCAAGTGTTTTAGGATTAATGTGTTATATAGTGTTTCTTGTTCTATGTGGATAGTGCAAAGGTATACATAATCTTTGAGAATTGCAACTTTTTTTTTTCAATTTGTAGTAATTGTGTATTTTTGCAAAACATTTTGATGATTATAATAAACGCGTAAATATGTATAGAACTAATACTTGCGGCGAGCTGAGGCTTGCCAATCTGGGACAGACAGTCACCCTTGCCGGCTGGGTGCAGCGCTCGCGCGACCTCGGCGGAATGACCTTCATCGACCTGCGCGACCGCTATGGCATCACGCAGCTGGCTTTCAACATGGAAACCAACGCCACTCTCTGCGAGCAGGCTCGCAAGCTGGGACGCGAATATGTTGTTCAGGCCACAGGTAAGGTCATCGAGCGCAGCTCTAAAAACACCAAGATACCGACCGGAGAAATAGAAATCGAGGTGACGGAACTTGTTGTTCTCAACGAGGCCAAGACACCGCCCTTCACCATCGAGGATCAAAGCGACGGCGGCGACGACCTGCGCATGAAATACCGCTACCTTGACATCCGCCGCAACCCGGTGCGCCGCAACCTCGAGATGCGCCACCGCATGGCCATGCTGGTGCGCAACTACCTTTCCGACCGCGACTTCCTTGAGATTGAGACCCCCATGCTCATCAAGAGTACGCCGGAGGGTGCCCGCGACTTTGTGGTGCCCAGCCGCATGAATCCCGGCGAGTTCTACGCCCTGCCGCAGAGTCCGCAGCAGTACAAGCAGCTGCTCATGGTGGCCGGCATGGACCGCTACTTCCAGATTGTGCGCTGCGTCCGCGACGAAGACCTGCGAGCCGACCGCCAGCCGGAGTTTACACAGATTGACTGCGAGATGTCGTTCGTACACCAGGAGGATGTGCTCAACATGTTCGAAGGCCTGGCCAAGCACCTCTTCAAGGAGATGAAAGGCATTGAGTTTGACAAGTTCCCCCGCATGACATGGCACGACGCTATGCGCCTCTACGGTTCCGACAAGCCCGACATCCGCTTCGGCATGGAGTTCAAAGAGGTGACCGACGTGGTCAAAGGCCACGGCTTCGGTCTCTTCGACAATAGCGAGTTGGTGGTGGGCATCGTGGCCGAAGGCTGCGCTGAATACACCCGCAAGCAGCTCGACGCGCTGACCGACTTCGTCAAGCGTCCGCAGGTGGGAGCCGGCGGCATGGTGTACATCAAGTACAACGCCGACGGCTCGTTCAAGAGTTCGGTGGACAAGTTCTACGACGCCGCTGCCCTCAAGGCCATCGCCGACAAGATGGGCGCCAAGCCCGGCGACCTGATGCTGCTGCTCTGCGGCCCCGCCATGAAGACGCGCACCCAGCTCTGCGCCCTGCGCCTCGAGATGGGCCAGCAGCTCGGCCTGCGCGACCCGCAGAAGTTCGCTCCCCTCTGGGTCATCGACTTCCCGCTGCTGGAGTGGGACGACGAGACGCAGCGCTTCTACGCCATGCACCACCCCTTCACGGCTCCCAAGCCCGAGGACGAGCCCCTGCTGGACGACCCGTCGAAGTGGGGCGACATCCGCGCCAACGCCTACGACATCGTCATGAACGGCACCGAGGTGGGTGGCGGCTCCATCCGTATCCACGACCGCACGCTGCAGAACAAGATGTTCCACACCCTGGGCTTCACCGACGAGAGCGCCGCCGCACAGTTCGGCTTCCTGATGGATGCCTTCACCTACGGTGCGCCGCCACACGCCGGCCTGGCCTTCGGTTTCGACCGTCTGTGCAGCATCTTTGCAGGTGCCGACTCCATCCGCGACTTCATCGCCTTCCCGAAGAACAACTCGGGCCGCGACGTGATGAGCGGCAGCCCCAGCCCCATCGCCCAGGAACAGCTCGACGAGCTCTGCATAAAGGTGAATGTTGAAGGTTGAATTTTGAAAGGCTGAAGCGCCATGGTTCAAAATTCAACATTCAACATTCGCAATTTGATAAGGTCTATGCGTCTCCGCACATTGCCCCTGTCGCTGGCAGGGGTGGTGTGCGGCGGCCTTTTGGCCCAGGGCGAGCATGGCGACAACGGCTGGGCCTTCGCACTTGTCTTGCTCACAGCCTGCGCCCTGCAGGTGCTCTCCAACCTCAGCAATGAGATGGGCGACCACCTGAGCGGTGTGGACGGCGAGGGTAGGGAAGGCCCCAACTACAGCATGACCGACGGCGGCCTCACCGTCAGGCAGATGTGGCGCGCCATCAACGGGACGGTTGTTGCCTGTTGCGTGAGCTGATTGGCTATGGTGGTCGTCTCCGGCAGCCCCTGGTGGGTGCTGCTGCTTGGCGCCGCCGCCATCTGGGCGGCCACGCACTACACCCTCGGCGAGAAGCCATACGGTTATATCGGTCTCGGCGACCTGTTCGTTTTCATCTTCTTCGGCCTGGTGAGCGTGCTGGGCAGCTACTTCGTCGTGGCCCATACCATCGACTTCCGGATATGGCTTCTTGCCCCTGCTGTTGGTATGGGTCTGCTCAGTGTGGCGGTGCTCAATGTGAACAACATCCGCGACATGCAGAGCGACGAAGGTATCAGGCGCACGATACCGCTGCGCATTGGCGTTCGCAACGCACGGATATACCATACTTTTTTGATTGTGCTGGGTGTCGCCAGTTTCTTTTTTGCATCAGTAGCTCTTGCTCAGATTGTTGCTTGCTGCATTACAGTTCCCTTCTTTGTATGGCATCTGTACGGTGTATGGACACGTGAAGGGAGAAGACTCGATCCGATGTTGCCGCTTTTGGTAATCACTACTTTTGTTTTGGCAGTGTTGTACAGCGGAGTGATGCCTTTGTTGTTAGGCTTGCTTAATTCTCGTCCCTGATGGCCTACGACTTCGACAAGATAGCGCGCGACTACGACCGCATGAACCACCTGATGACGGCCGGTCTGGACCGTTGGTGGCGCCTCTATGGTACGCGGGCAGCCTGCCCGCGAAACCTCCGCAAGCAGGATGCTTGCGTACCAACAGAGAACAAGGTGCTCGACGTTGCCTGTGGCACGGGCGACATGTGCCTGCTCCTTGCAAAGCGGGGCTTTGCGGTCACCGGTGTTGACCTCAGCGAAGAGATGTTGGCCATAGCACGTCAGAAGACTGCGTTATCCAACTTTCAGCTTTCAACATTCAACTTTCAACTCGGCGACGCCGAGCATCTGCCCTTCGAAGACGCCAGCTTCGACGCCGTCACTTGCGCCTTCGGCGTGCGCAACTTCGTGCATCTGGAGCAGGGCCTCGGTGAGATGCTGCGTGTGCTGAAGCCTGGCGGTCGCATGGTGATTCTGGAACTGGCCACGCCCGACTCGGCCCTCGTGCGCCCGCTGTACAATATATATACGCGCCGCATCATCCCCTGGCTCGGGCAGCGCCTCGCAGGCAGCCGCGAGGCCTACACCTACCTTCCGCAGTCGATAGAACGCTTCCCAAAAGGCGAGGCTTTCCTCGAAAGGCTCCGGAATTCGGGTTTCAAAATCCATGACTGCCGCCACCGCCGGCTCACATTCGGCGTCTGCCGACTCTATGTGGTCTGCAAAAACGAAGAGGCCGCTGGCTGAGCGGACCTCTTCGAGTATTAATCCTAAAACAAAAAACGGGCTTGTCGAGATGCTTGCTTATATGGGCTTTCTGTCCTCGTTTTCTGAATGCAAAAGTACAATCATTCTGCAAACCCCACAATAACCACAAATGGTGATTTGTGTAACTGGCTGAAATATAGTAGTGTTTCGGTCATGGCAAATCCTCGCATCCACTCATGTCCGGCTGCTCCGGCAGGCTACCGGTAGTGCATATCAACGATACATCAACGATATTTCAACGATATATCAACGATTAAAATCGTCGAAATATCGTTGAAATATCGTTGATGTATCGTTGATATGCACTACCGGTAGCGTAGGCGATGGCTTGTAAATATTAATCGCGCGCGAGAAAAATCCACACGACAGTTGAAAAAAATATTTGTGGGGTTCGGAAAAAAGGAGTAATTTTGCAGCCCAAAACCGAAACCGACGCACGATGGCCAAGAAGACCGAAACCGAATCGCCCCTGATGAAGCAGCACGCCGAGCTGAAACGCAAGTTTCCCGACGCGATACTGCTGTTCCGTGTGGGCGACCTCTACGAGACCTTCGGCGAGGACGCCCGCATCGCATCGCAGGTGCTGGGCCTGACGCTGACGCGCAAGATGGCCGGCGGCGGCGAGTATACCGACTTGGCCGGCATCCCCTACCACGCTGTCGAGCAATACCTTCCGCGGCTGGTCAAGTCGGGACGCAGGGTGGCCATCTGCGAGCAACTCGAAGACCCGAAGAACGCCAAAGGCCTCGTCAAACGCGGCATCACCGAGCTGGTGACCCCCGGCGTGGCCTACAACGACATGGTGCTCGAAGTGAAGGAGAACAACTTCCTTTGCGGCCTGCACCTGACCGACAAGGTGCACGGCGTGAGTTTCCTCGACGTGTCGACCGGCGAATTCTATGTAGCCCAGGGCGACTTGGCCTACATCGACAAGCTGCTCACCAACTTCCACCCGTCGGAGGTGGTGCTGCAGCGCAAGCGCCTGCGTGAGTTCCAGGAACGCTTCCCGGAGAAATACTATTGCAACACCTTCGACGACTGGGTCTTCGCCCACGATTTCGCCGAGGAGCTGCTGCTGCGCCAGTTCGGCACGGCGTCGCTCAAAGGCTTCGGTGTCGACGACCTCGACATGGGCATCATAGCCGCCGGTGCGGTGCTGCACTACCTGCAGGAGACACAGCACGAGCGCACGGCCAACATCACTCGCCTGAGCCGTGTGGAACGCGACCGATATGTGTGGTTGGACCGCTTCACGGTGCGCAACCTCGAGATGGTGGGTTCGGCCAACGAAGGCGCACGGACGCTGCTCGACGTCGTGGATCAGACACTTACGCCGATGGGGTCGCGCCTGATGCGCCGCTGGGTGCTCATGCCGCTCAAGGAGGTGGCGCCGATAGAGGAACGCCTCTCGGTGGTCGACACGCTGGTGCGCGACGAAGAATTGCGCCATAAAATAGAAGGCCCGGTCAAGGCCATCGGCGATTTGGAACGCCTGATCACCAAGGCCGCCGTAGGCCGCATCGGGCCGCGCGAGATGCTGCAGCTGCGCCGCTCGCTCGAAGCCGTGGCCGAGGTGCAGTGTGTGTGCGCCGCAAGCGGCGCCCCGGCCCTGCAGCGCATGGCCGAGCAGATAAACCCCTGCCAGAGCCTGGCCGACCGCATAGGCCGCGAAATCAATCCCGAGCCGCCGGCCAAGATTGAAAAGGGCGGGGTGGTGGCCGACGGCGTCAGCGGCGAACTCGACCGTCTGCGCTCCATGGCCGGTTCGGGCAAGGAATACCTCGCAACACTGCAGCAGCAAGAGATACAAAACACGGGCATTCCCTCGCTCAAAGTGGGCTTCAACAACGTCTACGGCTACTACTTCGAGGTCTACAACACCCACAAAGACAAAGTGCCCGAACACTGGACGCGCCGCCAGACCCTGACCAACGCCGAGCGCTACATCACGCCCGAACTCAAAGAATACGAAGACCAGATTCTCGGCGCCGAAGAGAAGATACTGAACCTTGAGGCCCAGCTGTATGCGCAGCTGGTATCGGCTGTGGCCGAATATGTGCAGCCTATACAGTACGACGCGCAGCTGGTGGCCAACCTCGACTGCCTGCAGAGCTTCGCCGAGGTGGCGCTGGTGGGCAACTACTGCCGACCCGAACTCGACGAGAGCGACAGCATAGAAATCATCGAAGGCCGCCACCCCGTGATCGAGACGCAGATGCAGGCCGGAGAACAATACGTGAGCAACGACGTGCGGCTCGACCGCGACAACCAGCAGATCGTTATCATCACTGGCCCAAACATGAGCGGCAAGTCGGCCCTGCTGCGCCAGACGGCACTCATCGTGCTTATGGCCCAGATGGGATGCTACTGCCCGGCCAGGAAGGTGCGGGTCGGCGTGGTCGACAAGGTCTTCACCCGCGTCGGCGCCAGCGACAATATCAGCAGCGGCGAAAGCACCTTCATGGTCGAGATGAACGAGACGGCATCGATACTGAACAACGTCACCGACCGCTCGCTGGTGCTTCTCGATGAAATCGGCCGCGGCACCTCGACCTACGACGGCATATCCATAGCCTGGGCCATCACCGAATACCTGCACGAGAACAAAAAAGCCCGACCCAAGGTTATGTTCGCCACCCACTACCACGAGTTGATCGAGATGGAAGAACAGTTTGCCCGCATACACAACTACCACG
>JAFVWV010000118.1 GCA_017501495.1 Bacteroidales bacterium
AGCGGCAAGGCCACGGCGGCAGGCAACACCGACGGCTTCGTCAAGGTGGTGGTCGACGCGGCCGACGGCAAGATACTGGGATGCCACATGTGCGGCGACAACGTGACGGAGATGATAGCCGAGATCGTGGCCGCCCGCGAGCAGGGCCTCACGGCACGCCAGGTGGCCCAGGCCATACATCCGCACCCGACGATGAGCGAGGCCGTGATGGAGGCCCTCGAGGCCGCCTACGGCGAAGCCATACACGGATAAGACCCGCCAACGAACCGACAAATAAAAACCAAGATGACTATATTCCCCTACAAACGAGTCAAGGTCACCGAGGGCTTGTACATCAAGCAATCGAACCACTTCTACTACACCGACTTCGGCGTGCGCGACTCGGGCGAGCAGCGCTACACGGGCCGCCGCTATGTCAACACCGGAGTGCCCGGCACGGGCTTCATCGAGCGCGAAAGCGAGAGCCACAGCTACCACCAGTTTGTGCGCGGCTACCTCAACCGCCAAAAGCCCAGCTATTGGCGGATGCTCTTCGGCCTCGAGCCGAGCTACAGCAAGGAGCTGGAGCGCGCCCGCGTGGCCCTGGCCGCAGCCGACCATCCGCTGAAACGCCAGATACTCGACTGCTACGTCAACGCCCTCACCATCGGACGCACCGAGGAGCGGCTGGAGCGCGTGGTGCGCGGCATCAAGGACAAGATAGGCCACCGCAGCAACAAGTTCCTCGTCAGCGTGCTGAGCCACTACAAAGGCAAGATCAGCCAGCTGGAGCACGACATGCAGTCGGTGGAGCTGCACCTGAAAGACACGTGCACGCCCGAGCAGTACGAAGCCTATCAGGAGATGGTCGAGGCGTTCACGGGCGTGGCCGCCTGCCGCCGCATCTGGCATCTCAACGAGGATGCCAAAGAGAAATATGTGCAGGTCTATTTCGACCTCGGCATTTTCGACTTCATGCGGTCGCAGTCGTTCATCCCCGTTCTGCGCGATTCGAAGGGAGTGCACTACTACTTCCTTCCGACCCACATCCTTGTGGCGCGCAGCACGGTTGACTTCGACCTGGTGCCCATCAAGGGACTGACCGTTGTATGCCAGGAACTGGCCATCGAGGAGACCGTCGAGGTCATCAGCAGCCGCTTGGGCGATGCCGCGAGCATGGTGCGCATACCCGAGATGGACCTCACTTGGTACTTCAACCACGTGCGCCCGGTGATGCACTTCATCGGCGCCTACGACCACCTGCGCGAACTGCAAT
This sequence comes from Bacteroidales bacterium, assembly GCA_017501495.1. GTDB lineage: Bacteria > Bacteroidota > Bacteroidia > Bacteroidales > P3 > Colimorpha. The sequence continues at coordinate 1,256 of JAFVWV010000118.1, forward strand.
GAAGAAGCTGCAACGACATACCTACCGCTTCAACCCTCATACACTCAGGTACGAGAAGGTGTTCGTGTCGTTGCGCGACCGCGTGAAGCGCATCAGCTTCAACGTGCTCTTCGGCGTGGTGCTCGGTGTGGTGATAGTCATTGTGGTGCTGCAGTTCATGGCGTCGCCCAAAGAGCGGGCCATGCAGCGCGAGCTGAGCCAGTACAAGCGGCAGACGCGTCTGCTGGTAGAGCGCGTGGAGCGTGCGGAGAAAGTGCTTGAAGACCTCGAGGAGCGCGACGACGTGCTCTACCGCACCATTTTCGAGGCCGAACCTGTCAGCGACGCCGAGCGCCGCAGCGGCATAGGCGGCGTGGAGCGTTACGCCGAGTTCGACGGCCTGGACGACGGTGAACTGCTGAAAAACACAACGCAGAAAGTCGACGACCTCACCAAGCGCCTGTACGTCGAGTCGCGCTCGCTCGACGAGATTTACGACATGGCGCGCAGCAAGAGCGAGCGCATGGCCTCGATGCCGGCCATCATGCCGGTGGCCAAGACGCAATGCAAGGTGGTCAGCGGCTTCGGCATGCGCTTCCATCCGATATTGAAATACCGCCGACTGCACTCAGGCATAGACATGACGGCCCGGCAGGGCACCCCCATCTACGCCACCGGCGACGGGGTGGTGCGTGTGGCGTCGCGCAACCCGAAGGGCTACGGCGGCTATGGCGTAGTGACCGTCATCGACCATGGCTTCGGCTTCCAGACTCTTTATGCCCACATGGCCTCCGTCAAAGTCCGCCCCGGACAGCACGTCAAGCGCGGCGAGCAGATCGGCACCGTCGGAAGCACCGGCATGTCCAGCGGCTCGCACTTGCACTACGAGGTTATACTCAACGGCAAGAAAGTCGACCCGGTATATTACTTCTATAACGACCTGACGCCAGAAGAGTACGAGGAAGTGCTCGAGCTGGCGCGTCAGGAGAACCAAAGCATGAGTTGACCGCCCTATGGAAGTGCTGATAGACGAGAATGCAGGCTACTGCTTCGGAGTGGTCAAGGCCATCGGCGCCGCCGAGGAAGAGCTGGCTCGCGAAGGGTCGCTCTACTGCTTGGGCGACATCGTGCACAACAGCGCCGAGGTGGAGCGCCTGCGCGGCAAGGGGCTGCGGGTCATCGACCACGAAGCCTTCGGGCGGCTGAGCGGAGCCAAGGTGCTCATACGGGCCCACGGCGAGCCGCCGTCGACCTACCGCACCGCCACCGAACGCGGTATACGGCTGGTCGACGCCACATGTCCGATCGTGCTGGCACTGCAAGGCCGCATACGCCGCGGCTACGAAGAGATGCGCCTCGTGGACGGGCAGATAGTCATCTTCGGCAAACCCGGCCATGCCGAGGTCACGGGCCTCAGCGGTCAGACCGACGACACGGCTGTCATCGTCAGCCGTCCCGACGACCTGTCGGCCATAGACTTCGGCCGTCCGATACGCCTCTATTCGCAGACCACCAAGAGCCGCGAAGACTACCGCGAACTCATAGCCAACATCGAGGCCCGCGGGCCGAAAGACTTCGTGGCCTACGACACGGTGTGCAACCGCGTTGCCGGCCGCGCCAGGCAGCTGGAAGACTTCGCCCGTTCGGTCGACGTGCTCCTCTTTGCTGCCGGCGCCAACAGCAGCAACGGACACTACCTCTACGAATACTGCCGCAAGGTGCAGCCCCGCACCCATCTCATCGGCTCGGCCGCCGAGGTGCGTGCAGAATGGCTCGAAGGCGCCGCACGGGTTGGCGTCAGCGGAGCCACATCGACACCGCGCTGGCTCATGGAAGACATAAAGCAAAGCATATCCAGATGAATCTCGACCGACTGACACTCACCAACTTCAAGAACTACGCCGAGGCTGATGTGGCCCTCTGCGAGGGCGTCAACTGTTTCGTCGGCAACAACGGCGCAGGCAAGACCAACCTGCTCGACGCCGTCTACTATCTATCTTTCTGCAAGAGCTACTTCAATCCGGTCGACAGCCAGAATATACGTCTCGGCGAAGACTTCTTCGCCATCCACGGCCACTACGGTCCCGACCAGGCGTCGTGCATCGTGCGCCGTGGCAAAGGCAAGGAGGTGCGCTGGGCCAAGAAGCCCTGCCGCACGCTCAGCGAGCACATCGGCCGCATTCCGCTGGTGATGATTTCGCCGTCAGACCAGCAGATAATCACCGGCGGAAGCGACATCAGGCGCAAGTTTGTCGACGGCGTCATATCGCAGACCGACCATGCCTACCTGGACCACCTGATACACTACACCAAAGCCGTCGAGCAGCGCAACCGGCTACTGAAGCAGATGTGGGAAGACCGCCTCTTCGACGAGGCGATGCTCGCTGTGTGGGACGAGCAGCTTTGCACGCATGGCGACCCGATACTCGACGCACGCCGCCGTTTCGTGGTCGATTTCGCACCCATCTTCCGCCGCTACTACAGCCACATAGCTTCGGTGGACGAACCGGGCACCATCGACTACAGTCCGGCTGATGCGCCACTGCTGGAGCAGCTCGCCGACTGCCGCCAGGCCGACAAGTACTCGCAGTATACCAATGCAGGTCCGCACAAGGACGACTTCCACTTCATGCTTGGGCCCGACATGCAGGTCAAGCGTTTTGGGTCGCAGGGACAACAGAAGACCTTTGCGCTTGCACTCAAACTGGCCCAGTTTGAATACATCGAGAGCCACTGTGGCGAGAAGCCGATATTGCTCCTCGATGACATCTTCGACAAGCTCGACCTTGACCGCATACGCCAGCTTATAGCCCTTGTGGGTAGCAAACATTTCGGTCAGGTGCTGCTCACCGACACTCAACCCGGTCGCGTGCAGGCCATCATAGACGACCTGCCTGGCCTGACGCACCGCCTCTTTACCGTCGACGGCGGCAAAGTGACCGACAACTGAAAAAAAAACGACAAGCAGATGCAACCCGACCGCCCATTGGACTACTACATCAACCGGCTCTTCAAGCAGCTGGATATGGCCGAGTTTGCCTCAGAGGTCGAGGTGCAGCGCGCCTATCGCTACCTTAGCGGCGACCTTATCTATAAGCTTACATCGCTCTTCCGCTACCGCGACGGCAACCTCACACTGCGTTTTGCCGCCGCAGCCTTGAAACATGAAATGATGCTCCGGCGCGAAAGCCTCCGTCTCAAACTCAACGAACAACTCCGCGGCAACGTCGTCAAACAGATAAAGATATTATGAAACACCTCTGGAAAGCTCTTATGATGGTGCGCAGTTGCAGCCCGGGTTCATTCTGGCTGCGCATCGTCTACGTAATGCTCCAGAGCCTTCTGCCGTTGGCCAACTTGTACATACTTAAACTTTTGGTCGATACGGTGACGGCTGCTGCAACTGGTGGAACGCCTCAGGCCGGTTTTTCCATAGTGGCGCTGCTTGCTGCCTTTGTGGGTATCTTCCTGTTGGGACGCATCATATCGGCCTTGAGCGCCATCAACAGCGACATCCTTGGTCAGCGCTTGATAGACTATACCACCGCCATCATGCAGAACCATGCCGCCGGCCTCGACCTTGGCTACTACGACACACCGGCATTCCACGACACGCTGCACCGTGCGCAGCAGGAAGCGGCATCGCGGCCGATGCAGATTATGAACAGCTTTATGGCTTTCGGCGGCGCAGCCGTCATGCTTGCAGGTATCGTGGGCATGCTTGGAGCATGGTCGCCGTGGGTGATTCCGGTGATGGTCGTCGCTGTAGTGCCGTCGTTCCTCGTGCGGTTGCACAAGGCACGCTCCATCTACAACTTCCGGCGCTCGTCGACCCAACTCTACCGGCAGACCGGTTACTACGGTTCGGTGCTCACCTCGCGCCCCTATGCTGCCGAGTTGAGGGCATTCCGTCTGGCCAAGCACTTCCGCAACCTCTTCACCGGCCACCGGCGTATGCTGGCCAGCCGCCTGCTTCGCATTTCGCGCCGACGCGGCATGCTCGACATACTGTGTTCTTTTGTCGAGGCCGCTGCGCTTCTCGTAGTGGTATATATGCTTATCAACCAGGCCCTCGGATCTGCCATCACAGTCGGCACATTTGTCATGCTTTTCGAGGCTTTCCGCCGCGGACAATCACAGCTGACATCCCTTGCATCATCGGTCGCCGCACTATACGACAATCGTCTCTTTGCTGCCAACCTTTTCGAGTTCCTTGACCTTCGACCATCGATACTGGCACCTGCCGAGCCGCTGCCAGTGCCTGAGCATATAGAGACGGTGGAGTTGCGCGACGTCACATTCCGTTATCCAGGTGCCGAGCGCGACGCTTTGTCGCACTTCAACCTCGTTTGCCGACGCGGCGAAATAACACATCTGGAAGGACAGAATGGCTACGGTAAGACAACGGTGTTGCGGCTCGTCATGCGGCTTTACGACCCCGCAGAGGGAGCTGTCCTCATCAATGGTATAGACATCCGTCGGTTCCGTCCTGAAGAGTTGCGTGCCCGTATCGGGGTGCTCTTTCAGGATTTTGCCCGCTATGCTGCCACAGTCAGGGAGAACATTGCGTACGGTGGCTCCAAGGTTCAGGTCGGGAAAACAAACACGCTTCTCGATTTCGTCGACCGTTTGCCGCAGGGCTACGACACACCGCTCGGGCGCCTCTTTGACGGCGGGCAGGAACTCAGCATGGGACAATGGCAACGCCTCGCGCTGGCCCGTGCATTGGCATCAGACGCGCCAATACTCCTGCTTGACGAACCGCTCGCATGGATGGACCAGCCGACCCGTGAGGTATTCCTTGAATTGCTCGAAGAAATCAAAGTCAATCGCATAATAATATTAGTGAATCATATTTAAAATAAAATAAACATACATATTATGAATTACATACTTGAAAAAATAAGCCCAAAGCTCCACGAAGGAGACTTACTTTTCCTCTATGGCGACGAAACCGCCGAACGCAACCTTCCGCTGTCGCGCAAAGAGATGGACATCATTCGGGAACGCCGAACTGAAAAAAAAGACTTCATCGTACGCTTCGACCGCTTGCCATACCACTTGTATTTCCTTTCTTTTGACAGCGAGAAAGCCGCTCCAGAATGCCAGGAAATGCTGCGTCGCCGTGCAACCGACCTTCTGGCGATGTTCGAGGCCGACAAAGTCGGCGACCTTGCCGTCAGCGCCGAGGGAACCCTGCCCGAAGAGGTGATGGCCATAGTGGAAGGCCTCACCCTTGCTGATTACTCCTTTGATCGCTACTACGGCAAAGAGCGCTACCACTTGAAGACCCTCGCCATAGACCAGCTCTACCTCAAGGCCGAGGAACTCGATGCTGCACAACGCCTCTGGAACCGCATCTTCTGGTGCCGCGAATGGGTTAATCTGCCGGTTCAGGATCTCAATGCATCTGCTTTCGCCGAAGAACTGTCTGCAATAGCTGCCGACCTCGAAGGTGTGAAGTGCACCGTGATGGACAAAAAGCAGATAGAAAGTCTCCGCATGGGCGGACTGCTTGCCGTCAACCGTGGCTCGGTAGACGAACCTCGTTTCGTCGTGCTTGAATATAATGGCGGCTCCAAGACAGCCAGTCCTATATGCCTCGTCGGCAAGGGCATTATGTACGATACTGGCGGCCTCAACATCAAGCCTGATGACTATATGCAGGAGATGAAAAGCGACATGGCGGGAGCTGCCACCATGGCGTCCGTTGTTTTTGCAGCCGCCGACAATCATTTGCCGGTAAACGTTGTGGCTCTTCTGCCGATGACCGATAACAGGCCAGGATTCAACGCCTACGCCGCCGACGACATACTCACTATGTACGACGGCACCACCGTTGAGGTTGTCAATACAGACGCCGAGGGGCGACTCATCCTTGCCGATGCCATAGCATACGCAGCCCGCAACTACAACCCGCAGGTTATAATAGATGCAGCCACCCTTACCGGTGCCGCCGTCCGGGCCATTTCCACATTCGGCATAGCAGCTATGCAGCAACATGCCGACAATCCGATGACCCTTCTCAAACTTGTCGGCAATCAAGTCTATGAACGGCTTGTCGAATTTCCCATGTGGAGTGAATACGACGACCTTATAAAGAGCGACTATGCCGACCTCCGCAACTGTGGCTCAACCCCTCAAGCTGGCACCATCACCGCCGGCAAGTTCTTGGCCCACTTCGCCGACAAGACCCCGTACATACATCTTGACATTGCGGGAGTGGCCTACTTTACCAAAGCCCAGCACTACTACCGAGCCGGAGCCTCGGGGTATGGCATAAGGCTGCTTTATGCATTCCTTCAGATGCAGGATATGGTTGAACAAGAGAACAAGTCTGCCGTGCGGAAACGCCGTACGACATCAAAAAAATAACACATATAAATCTTGTACGAATATAAATACAACATACAATGAATAATAATGACGAAAAAAAGATAAAGGTGGCCATCACTCATGGCGATATTAACGGAGTTGGCTACGAAGTGATTCTCAAGACCTTTGGTGATAGCCGCATGTTTGATTTTTGTACGCCGGTGCTTTATGGCTCCACCAAGGTGGCCTCTTATCACAAGAAACTCCTCGCCTCGATGCCGCAGGAGATGCAGTTTGTCGGCATACGCGATGCCGTCGAAGCTCAGGATGGCAAGTTCAACGTTATCAACCTCACCCAGGATGAAATCAAAATCGACCTGGGCAAGAGTACGGAAGTGGCCGGCGCTCTCTCGCGAGAGAGCCTCAACCGTGCTTGCGCCGATTTGAAGGCAGGCAAGGTCGATGTCCTCGTCACTGCCCCAATCAACAAGCGCAATATTCAGGCTCCCGACTTTGATTTTCCTGGCCACACTGAGTACCTTTCCCACCAGTTTGGGAGTTCGAGCCTTATGCTCATGGTTTGCGACCGTATCCGTATCGGCATTGTCACCAACCACTTGGCTCTAAAGGATGTGCCGAATGCGTTGACCCACAACCTGCTATTCGACAAGATGATGCTCCTCAACGAGAGCCTGAAGCGCGACTTCTGTATCACGAGGCCTAAGATTGCCGTGCTGGCACTTGACCCTCATGCCGGCGACAATGGTGTTATAGGCGACTTTGACGCCACCGTCATAAAACCCGTTATCGACGAGGTGCAGGGCAAAGGTGTCTTGGCCTATGGCCCGTTCCCGAGCGATGGCTTTTTCGGCAGCTCAGAGTTCAATAAATTCGACGGTGTGCTGGCCCTTTATCATGACCAGGGACTCATTCCGTTCAAGCTTATGTCGTTCACCGAAGGCGTCAACTATACAGCAGGTCTGCCGTATGTGCGCACCAGCCCTGCACATGGCACAGGCTATGACATAGCCGGCAAAGACAAG
>JAFVWV010000119.1 GCA_017501495.1 Bacteroidales bacterium
GGCATCGATCCCGACGCGCTGGAGAAGAGCGTCTACGACTGCATTCTCGGTCAGGCTAAAGCCGCAGACGTCATTGTTGAGACAGACACTCCGAACCTGGACCTGCTGCCGACACGCATTGACTTGGTGGGTGCAGAGGTGGAACTGATCAATGAGAAAGGCCGCGAACGGTTTCTCGGCCGGGCGCTGGAAGATGTGAAAGACCGCTACGACTTCGTCATCATCGACTGTTCGCCGTCGCTGGGTCTGATTACAATCAATGCGCTGACGGCGAGCGACTCGGTCATCATCCCGATACAGAGCGAATACTTTGCTCTCGAGGGACTGGGCAAGCTGCTGAACACGGTGCGCATAGTGCAGACGAGACTTAATCCGAAACTGAGCATCGAAGGCCTGCTGATAACGATGTACGACAACCGTCTGCGCCTGGCACGTCAGGTGGTGGACGATGTGCGCAGCCACTTCAAAGGGATGGTGTTCGACACACTCATCTTCCGCAACACCAAACTGGCGGAGGCTCCGAGCTACGGCAAGAGTATCATCATGCACGACGCGACCTCGACAGGAGCCGTGAACTACCTGAACCTGGCGCAGGAAATACTGACGCGCAACGGGATGGTGGTCGGCGGTTAGCGGTTTTACGGTATACAGTAAAAAAGATTGAAAGATAGTTGACATGGCAACAAAAGGGAAGAAGATAGGCGGCTTGGGCCGCGGGTTGGGCTCTATATTGCCCGACATCGAGGAACTTGAGGTGAACAAACCCGCCGCCGAGAATGTGAGCATGGTGCCGCTTGACAAAGTCACGGCGAACCCGTTCCAGCCACGAGAGGAGTTCGACGGCGAGGCCCTCGAAGAGTTGGCCCAAAGCATTCGTCAGCAGGGCGTTATCACACCGGTGACGGTGCGCCGGATGCCGGACGGCACATATCAGCTTATCGCCGGCGAGAGGCGCACAAGGGCGTCGCGTCTGGCAGGACTGAAAGAAATACCCGCATACGTGCGTACGGCCACCGACACGCAAATGATGGAGATGGCCTTGGTGGAAAACATACAGCGCGCCGATCTTGGCGCCATGGAAGTGGCAAAGGCCTACCAGATGCTGATAGATGAATGCCAACTGACGCACGAGGAGCTGAGCGAAAAGGTCGGCAAGAACCGCTCGACCATCACGAACTACCTGCGCTTGCTGGGACTGCCGGAAGAGACTCAGAAGGCATTGGCCGACAACCAGATCAGCATGGCCCATGCACGGGCTTTGCTGGGAGTGGAAGACCGCGAACGCCATCTGGAGATACTGCATGCCATAATAGAACGTCATCTCTCGGTGCACCAGACAGAGCAGATGGCCAAAGAGGAACGCAAGCCTGCGCATACTGTGGTGCGCAAGCGCGGCGAACTGCCGTCGACCCACAGTGCAGCACAGAGCCGTCTGAAGGAGAGGCTTCAGTCGACGGTGGAAATCAAGCGTTCGCAGCGAGGCAAGGGCACGCTGACAATCAGCTTCAACTCGGACAGGGATTTCGAACGCATCATGTCAATACTGGAGGGATGAAACTCAAGGTTTAAAGTTGAAGGTTGGGAGTCGTAAAGATCATATTGGGACGTATGTTGAAGCTGGCGTTCTGCGCGAGCGCGCTTTTCCTTTTCCTGCATCCGTCGCTCAATACGGTCTGCGCACAAGAGCATTCGCCCGATGTGGCGTTGCGCTGGTCGCTGATACCCGGCGGGGGGCAGATATACAACCGTCAGGCATGGAAGGTGCCTATTATCTATGGCGCTTTTGCCGGTATGGGTTACTTGATATACGACAGCTATCAGGACATGAAGATGTTCAAGGACGAGTATCTCTACCGGGTGAACCACAACGACACCCCGAACCTGGAGGAATACGCCAGCTATCCGACGAGCAATATCTACAGCCTCTACAATTCAAACAACCGCAACTTCCAGCTGATGATTATCATCACGGCTGGCATCTATGCGCTTAACTTGGTCGATGCCTATGTCTTCGGTCACCTGTTCGATTTCCAGATAGACGACGACATAAGCATGAACATGGCACCTATGCTGCAGCTGACGCCGGCAGGGGTGACACCGACAATTGGCATTATATTACAACTTTAGATAAGTATCAACAAAAATAACACATTCAAGCTATTATGAACAAATTATTGATGATTCAGAGCGATATGGCCACGGCCATAGACACGATTGAAAATGCAGCTTCCGCTACCGGAACGGAGCGTATCACGCTGTGGGAAATGGCGCTGCATGGAGGGTGGATAATGCTTGTGCTGGCACTGCTGCTTGTGCTGGCGGTGTATATATTCATCGAGCGCTATCTGACGCTGAACGGTGCCCTGAAGGGCGAAGAGGACAACCGCTTCATGGAGAATATACGTGAATACGTACACAAGGGCGATCTTGAGGCTGCGCGCGAGCTGAGCAAGGGCACGGAGACACCTCTGGGCCGCATGGTCGACAAGGGCTTGTCGCGTCTCGGGCGGCCGCTGCCCGACATTCAGGCAGCCATCGAAAACGAAGGCCAGCTTGAGGTGGCGAGATTGGAGAAGCGTGTGAGCTATGTGGCCACGGTGGCTTCATTGGGTCCGATGATCGGTTTCCTTGGCACCGTCACTGGTATGATAACCGCTTTCCAGGATATGGCATACGCCGGCAACAATATCGACATCAGCCTCCTCTCGACCGGTATTTACGAAGCCATGGTGACGACGGTGGGCGGTTTGATTGTGGGTATCGTGTGCTATTTCCTGAACAACCTGTTGGTGAGCCGCATCAACAAGGTCGTTTTCGAACTTGAGGTTAGGGCCAACGAGTTTATGGATCTCCTGCACGAGCCTGCATGATTGGGAATAGTGAATTGTGAATCGAGAATTTAGAATTGTGAAATGATCAAGAGTCAGAACCAGATAAGGATAGAGACCAACTCGTCGTCGATGAGCGACTTGGTGTTCCTGTTGCTGATATTTTTCATGATTACGTCGACGCTCATCAGCCCCAATGCCGTCAAGCTGTTGTTGCCGGAGAGCAACAGCAAGACTATGGCACGCGAGAACGTCACGGTGTATATCGACAGCAACCACCAGTTCTATGTTGAGAACGATATACCGATAGCCGTCAGCGAATTGGAATCGTTTATAAGCACGAGTATCGGTAATGAGGTTGAGGATGCCTGCATAGTGCTGCGAGCCGACAAGGATGTGCCGGTGCAGGATGTGGTCCAGGTGATAGATGCCGTCAACAACATCAATTCAGCCACTGGAGCCAAGCACAAGGTCATTCTGGCCACCTCGCCAAAGAAGTAAAATGAACAGCCATGAGTAGAAACAAGGTAATATCGGCCATCGGGACTGCGGTTGTCATGATTCTTGTGACGCTGGTGCTGTTGGCTTTCGGATATGACCCACCTGATCCGCCGATACCGGAAGAGGGTGTGGAGGTGAACCTCGGCGACAGCGACTTCGGTATGGGCGACGACCCGCAACCGGCAGCCGATGCAGCAGCCACTCAGGCACCTGCCACTCCTAACCGGGTGGCTACACAGAATGCCGAGCCCACGCCGGACATGAATGTCAGCCAGTCCGAGGGCAACACCGTGAAGCCTGCGCCTACGGAGCAGCCGAAGACGGAGAATAAAGAGCCGGAGATCAACAAGAACGCTCTTTTCCCCGGCAAGCGCAACCAGCAGAGCGGCAGTGGCAGTCAGGGTGTCAGCACGGGCACGGGCGATCAAGGCAAGGCTGGCGGTACTGCCACGAGCAACAATTACAGCGGCAACGGCGGCGGCAACGGCAACTATTCGCTTGCGGGTCGCAGCAGCATCGCGCTTCCGCGACCGGAATACAACAGCAACAATCAGGGAACCGTGGTGGTGCAGATTTGGGTGAACCGTGAGGGTAGGGTGGTACGTGCTGTATATCAGCCGAAAGGTTCGAATACATCGGACGGCGAGTTGGTGAAGCATGCGGTGGAAGCGGCCCGCAAGGCGCGGTTCAACGCCGACGAGGGCGCTCCCGACGAGCAGAAAGGCACCATTACATATAAATTCGTGATACGATCAAATTCGTGATACGATGAGACTCGATAAATATCTTTGGGCAGTGCGTCTGTACAAGACGAGGTCGCTGGCCGCCGACGCGTGTCAGAACGGACGTGTGAAGATGACCAGCGACGGACGCGAACTGAAGCCTTCACACGATGTGAAGGTGGGTGAGCAGTTCAGCTTGAATATTGACCAGCTGCATAAGGAGATAGAGGTATTGGCGATACCGCCCAACCGTGTGGGTGCCCCTCTGGTGCAGGGTTTTATGATAGACCGTACACCTCAGGAGGAGTACGAGCGCATACAGATGGCCCGCCAATATGCCTTCGAGAAGCGCGACCGCGGTGTTGGTCGGCCCACAAAGCGTGAGAGACGCGACATAGAAAAGTTCAAATATGAATAAAAAATACGCCCTGCGGTGCAATAAAAGTGCTGCAGGGTGTACTTATATACAACTTCAAAGAGTGGAAGACAGACAGATAGTGGAGGCTGTGCTTGGGGGAGATACCCGAAAGTATGCCGAGATAGTGGAACGATACCAGCAGATTGTGGCCAATTTGACTTACAAGTTATGTGGCAACAAACTGGATGTGGAAGAGGTTACGCAACAGGTTTTTGTCGAACTGTACATGGCACTACCCCGCTTCCGATTCGACTCGAAGTTGAGCTCTTACATTTATCGTATTACGGTCAACGTGGTGTGCAAGATGATGAATCGCACGAAGCGTTTTGTCTCGTCCGACGAGATGGAGGGATTGCCGGAACAGAGGAGTGAAGACAGAAATGCACAGCAGCAGATGATTCACAATGAGCAGATGCAGCAGTTGCGCACCGCCATAGGGCATCTCAAGGATGAGCAACGCACCGCTTTGGTGCTGTATACCTTTGAGGATTTCAGCTATCAGGATATAGCCGACGTAATGCAGTGCTCGCTGAGCAAGGTGGAGAGCTTGATATTCAGGGCAAAGAAGAATTTGGCAAAAGAAGTGAAGCAATGACAATAGAAGAACAACTGAAGAGATTGGCCGCCGAGGAGTATCGGGGCAGGGTGAATGTTGTGGATGCTGTGATGGCTGAGGTGCAGAAGCATCCGTATCTGCAGCCTGTCGTAAAGAAGTCTCGTGTCAATTGGCGCCTTGTAAGTATGGCAGCTGCAGCTGCTGTGGCTGCTTTGGTGGTGGTCAATGTGGCTGTGGCCAACAGTGCTTCCTACGACGAGGAGGGCATGGGGAACATGATAGCGCAGCTGAACGACTATTCGTCGTGGAATTCTGTGGAGAGTATTGCCGACGATCCATACGACTATTTTTATAACGAGTGAATAAATAAAACAGGTAACACTACAATCATGAAAAAGACTATTATATTCGCACTGATGCTGGCATTTATGCTGCCGTTGGCGGCTCAGCGTCATGATGGGAAACCTCACGAGAAGAAGCACCGTGATGTCACGGAGTTGGTTGGGGATTTGTCGGGTGTTCAGAAAAAGAAGATAGATGCTGTCAGCCGTGAGTCGAAGGAACGTGTCGATGCTTTGCGCAGGCAGCAGAAGGCTGTGCGCGACAGTATTGGCATGATTATGGAACGTGAGGGTGACCAGAGAGAGGTTCTTTTCCCTCTTTTTGATCGAGAGGCTGCCCTGCAGGCTTCAATCAGTCGTGAGATGTATAGCACGAAGGTCAGGGTTGACGCCTTGCTCACTGCGGAACAGCGTGCCCGGTTGCGTTCTACTTTGGGGGCGCAACGCAAGCGGAAGTAGGTTTTCAATGCAAAAAAAAACTGACGCACCGTTGTTTCGATGACTGGTGCGTCAGTTTTTTTTGTGTCTGTATAGTTAGTTCTTTTTGGGTATCAGTATGGACAGGATGATGCTGAACACCAGGATGCCCAGAATGACGCCTAAGGAGGTGAGGGTGGGTATGTGCCAGCCGAAGAATTGTCCGCCAATCATTTTTATGCCGATGAAGCAGAGCAGGGCGCCGAGGCCGTAGTGCAAGAGCCAGAAGCGGTCGGCTACATCGCTGAGCAGGAAGAAGAGGCTTCTGAGGCCCATGATGGCAAATATGTTGGATGTGTAGACAATCACGGGGTTCTGGGTGATGGAGAAGATTGCGGGGATAGAGTCGACTGCAAAGATGATGTCGCTGAATTCGATGACGAGCAGTACAAGGAAGAGGGGTGTCATTTTGCCGGCATGGAAAAAGTCGTGTCCGTGACTTTCGCTAGTTACGGGGAAGTGTTTGGATGCGAAGCGTACGACCGGATGGTTGGATGTGTCGATTGGTTCGTTTCCTTTGTCGCGGAACATTTTCACACCGCTGTATATCAGAATGACTCCGAAGACGGCGAGTAGCCAGGAGAATTTTGTCACAAGCGCGCCAAGGCCGAATATGAATATGAAGCGCAGTACGATGGCCCCGAAGATGCCCCAGAAGAGAACGCGGTGATAGTATTCTTTTTTTATGCCGAACGACACGAATATCATAATCATGACGAAGATGTTGTCGATAGACAGGCTTTCTTCGAGGAAGTAGCCGGCAAGGAATTCGCTTGTCATCTCGCTACGGTAGGCTTTCATGTCGGTGACGCCTTCTGCCGGCGGCATCATCCAGTCGCCGAAGAAGTAGACCAGGACAGCAAAACCCATGGCTAAAGCGACCCATATTCCGGTCCACACGGCGGCTTCTTTGACTCCGACGATGTGGTCTTTTTTGTGGAATACGGTCAGGTCCAGCGTGAGCATTACTATCACGAAAATCATGAAGATTGTGAAGAATAGAGTATTCATGTATTGCAATATTTGTTATTTTTTTGCGTTAATAACGTTTGGTATGGTAAAATATTGTGAACTTTTTTGGACTTTTTTAAAGGTCGGCACTTTCACTATCGGCGGGGGCTATGCCATGTTGCCGCTGATGCAGAGCGAGGTGGTTGACCGTCGGCGATGGCTGAGCGAGGCGGAGTTTCTGGATGAGGTTGCCATCAGTCAGGCGTTGCCTGGTGTTTTTGCAGTCAATATGGCATCGGTTATCGGCAATCGTTTGCGTGGGCCGCGCGGTGCGGTGGTGGCGGTGGTGGGCAATATTATGATGCCTGTGATGATTATATTGTTGTTGGCTGTGTTTTTCCGTGCTTTCCGTGATAATGAGTATGTCGGGCGAGTTTTTCTTGGATTGCGTCCGGCTGTGGTGGCACTTGTGGCGGCTCCGGTGTTCAGGATGGCGAGTTCTTCCGGCATCACATGGCGCAATGCCTGGATACCTGTTGTCTGCACGTTGCTTGTTTGGCTTCTTGGTGTGAGTCCGGTAGTTGTTGTGCTCGCCGCCGCGCTACTGGGGTATGTCTATTCTCTTATTGTTTCCAGGCGATGATGGAGGACAGAGTGTTTGTATATGTCTTAAATATTTAATGACCAATGATTTTTTTTCAATTGTTTTATACGTTTCTTTTCATCGGGGCTTTCACTTTCGGTGGCGGCTATTCGATGATTGCGCTGATAGAGGGGGAGGTGGTTGACCATTGGGGATGGATGACTTCGGCTGAGTTCACAGATTTGCTGGCTATAAGTCAGATGACGCCGGGTCCGGTGGGGATTAATACTGCAACTTATGCGGGATATGCTTCTGTGCTTGATGCGGGCTATCCTGTGTGGATTGCTGTGGTGGGAGCTTTGGTGGCCTCGTTGTCGGTTATTGTGATACCTGTTTTGCTGGTGTTGTCTGTCAGCCGATGGTTGCAGGCGCATAGGGACTCTCCAGTGGTGTCAAGGGTGATGAGTGTGGTGCGTTTGGCGGTGGTCGGTCTTGTTGCAGCCGCTGCTTTGGGGTTGGCGACGGTCGATAGTTTTGGAGAGATTGGCTTCAATGTCCGTTTCGTCGTTTCGATGTTTGTTTTTGTTGTGGTTTTTGCGTTGTCGTTTTTCAAGAGGGTGAGTCCTATCTGGCTGATTGTCGGTGCTGGTGTGGTGGGGCTTATTGTTTATTGAGTGTTTGTTTTTTCCTTTTGCTGTCGATTACGCGGCAGAGTAGTGTGTTGGTGTCGGGTATTTCTCCGGATCCGTCGACGCTGACGAGGAGGCCGCTGACGCGGTAGTAGTTGAGCACTGGTTGGGTCTGACGGTCATAGAGGTCGAGACGGTGGCGGATGACCTCTTCTGTGTCGTCGGTTCGACCGCTTATGGCAGCGCGTTCGTGGATGCGGCGTACGAGTTCGTTTCGGCTGACTTCGATGGCTAAAACGAGGTCGATGCGGCGTTTCATACGGCGAAAGAGGAATTCGAGGGTTTGCGCTTGCGGCACGGTGCGAGGGAAACCGTCAATGATGCAGCCTTCGGGTCTGTGAGGGGCGCCGTGTATCTGACGGTCCCAAGGGTCTATCTGGCTGTCGGGATCTGGGTGTGTGGAGCGGAGGCGCAGGGCGCGGTCGAGCAGAGGGACGACGATATCATCTCCGACGAGGTCGCCGCGGTTGATGATTGCCTGAGCGCGTTGTCCGACAGGTGTTTGCATCTGAACTTCCTGGCGTAGCAGGTCGCCAGTGGAAATATGGAGCAGGTCGTATTTTTCTGCGAGCAGTTTGGCTTGGGTGCCTTTGCCGACGCCTGGGGCGCCGAAGATGACGATGTTTGCCATTTTTTTTATTTGTGTTTTCTGAGTGGTTGTGGTCGTTTTTTTTAATTTTGTCCGCTTTGGTTTTGGTGTGGTTGTTTTTTTGTCCGCTTTGGTTTTGGTGTGGTTGTTTTATTGTCCGCTTTGGTTTTGGTGTGGTTGTTTTTTTGTCCGCTTAGGTTCTGGTTTTGTTGTTTATTTTGTATACC
>JAFVWV010000120.1 GCA_017501495.1 Bacteroidales bacterium
CTCCATCCAGCAGGGGTGGTAGTTCCAGCGGCCGCCGTTGAGCATGGCGCCCTGCGTGTAATCCATCGGGCCGGCGGCCTGGCGGATGAAGGGGATCTCGCAGTCGTAGCGCATCTGGTCCACGGTGGTCGGCGCCCATTTCATCTGCTCGAGGCCGAAGACGCCCTCGAAGTTGAGCACGTTGGGGTAGGTGCGTGTGAAGCCTGCGGGCTTGAAGGCGCCGTGGAAGTCGACCAGCAGGTGGTGCTTGGCGCAGGTCTCCGCTGCACGGCGGTAGAAGTCGACGGCCAGCTGGTCGTCGCGGTCCATAAAGTCTATCTTGAAGCCTCGGACGCCCATCTTGCTATAGTGCTCGCACACGCGTTCCATGTCCCTTTCAAAGGCATAATAGCCGGCCCAGAGGATGATGCCGACATTCCTTTCTTTGGCATACTGCACCAGCATCGGCAGGTCGATTTCGGGCACTACCTTGAAGAGGTCGGCTTCGCCGTTGACGGCCCAGCCTTCATCGAGGATGACGTATTCGATGCCATACTTGGAGGCGAAGTCGATATAGTGCTTGTAGGTGTCGTTATTCACTCCGGCGGGAAAGTCGACGCCGCTGATGTTGAAGCAGTTCCACCACTCCCAGGCTACCTTGCCGGGCCTTATCCAGCTGATATCGTCCACCCGCGAGGGCTCGGCGAGCAGGTAGCTCATATTGTTCATCGCTATCTCCGTGTCGGTGCCCACCATCATGATGCGCCAGGGGAAGACCTTGCTGCGGTCCATCTCGGCGATGTAGTCCTCGCGCTCACGGACCAGCAGCTGGAGGTTGTTGTGGCCGCCCTGCTCCACGCGGCGGGGCAGCGGGGCGTGATCACCCACCAACGGGCGGCCTCCCGTGCCATGCAGATACAGGCCCGGATAGTCGAGCAGCGCCGACTCGGTGATGCACACCTTCACGCCATTGTCGCAATGCACCATCAGCGGCAGGAAGCAGAGGCGACTCTGGTCGAGCTGTGAAAGTGGTAGTGTGGTGTACTGGTTCTCGAACGAGGAACTGTACTGCACCTCGTGGTGAAGCGTTAGTTTGGTGTAGTGGTTCTCGGACGAAGGTCTGTACTGCTCCTCGTAGCGAAGCGAGTCGAACTTGACATAAGGCACTGTGGTGGTCCAGTCGCCGTAGAAATTGTAATCCACCTTCTCCTCATTCACACGTCCGGGCTTTCCTTCCCACACAAAGCGATAGGCAATGCCCTCGTTGTAGGCGCGGAACACGAGCGAGAGACCTTCCTTCAGGTGCAGGGTCAGCTCGTTGCAGTGGTTTCGCATCGTGGCCTGCCGTGTGAAGGGCGAGGCGATGGTTTCGTCGATGGTACGACGGGTCACCTTCCTCACAGTCAGCGCGTCGAATGTCTTGCCACCCTGCGAGTGTTCGATATCTATTAGGGAGGGGCGCAACAGCTGTATGTCGCCAAGATAAACGTAATAGTGTACGACTACATCGTCAGTCCAGATATGCGCCACCAGCCGCCCGTCGGGCGAAGCAAGGGTTAACGACTGTTCGCGGGCCGCGACCGACAGTGTCAGCAGCAGAAAGAAGCCCAGCAGAATGGATTTTAGGAGTCTCATAGGCGGTTTTATTTGCGAATTTCCCTGATTGAAACGGCGAAGCCGCCGCAGGGGGCCATGCGGAGTTTCAGCTTGCTCTTGCTGGTGACCGTCTTCTTGGTGATGGTGTATGCCTTGGGGTTGTAGCCCTCCTTCTGCGCGGCCTCCCAGCCGATATGCACATCGGACACGTAGCCACTGGCGTCCTTGGCGTCGGCGTAGATGGTGGCCTCGTACTTCACGCCGGGCTTCAGGAAGTCGAGCTTCACTTCCACCTCGCGGGCCTGCTCGTCGGTGACGCCGCCGATATACCACGTGTCTCTGGGAGTCAGTCCATCCAACCCATTAACCCCATTTGCCTCATCCAACCCATACACAAAGCGCGCGGCATTGCTGATGACGCCTTTCTTGCCGTCGGCGAGGGTGCCCACACCGTCGGCGGCGAGGTTGAGGGTGGAGGTCTTGGGATGGCGGGCGGTGACGATATAGTCGCCGATTTCGGCGGCGATATAAATGCTGGTGTCCCAGTCGACGGCCACATCCTTGATGAACTGGAAGGCGCCCATGTGGGGCTGGTAGTGCTCGGGGAAGTCGGCGGCCATCTGCAGCGGCGAATAGAAAGTAACGTACAATCCCAGCTGGTTGCAGATGGTGTGGCGCATGAGGTCGCGGTTCCATGGGGCGTTCTTCTCCATGTCGGTCTCGAAGATGCCGGGGGTGTAGTCCATCGGGCCGCCCTGCAGACGCGTGAAGGGCAGAATGGTGGTGTGGCCCGGAAGGATGCGGCCGCGGAACTCGGTGCCCATGGCGCTCTCGTTGCCAATCATATTGGGCCATGTGCGGCAGAGGCCGGTGGGACGGACGGCCTCGTGGGCGTTGACCATGATGTGGTGCTTGGCGGCCTCGACAATGGCACGGTGGTAGTGGTTGATGATGGGCTGGCTGTAGTGGTGCTCGCCGTGGGGCACGATGCGGCCCACGTAGCCGCTCTTGACGGCGTCGTAGCCGTAGCGGTTCATGAGGTTGTAGGCCGGCTCCATGAAGCGCTCGTAGTTGGATACCGACGAGCTGCTCTCGTGGTGCATGATGAGGCGGATGCCTTTGCGGTGGGCATACTCGTTGAGTGCCGGCAGGTCGAAGTCGGGATAGGGGGTCTGGAAGTCGAAGACGTAGTCCTTGTCCTTGCCGTACCAGTCTTCCCAGCCGATGTTCCAACCCTCGATAAGCAGGGCGTCGAAGCCGTGCTCGGCGGCGAAGTCGATATAGCGGCGCACGTTGGCGTTGTTGGCACCGTGGCGGCCGTGGGGCTTGGCTTTGGTGTAGTCGGTAACGGAGCCTTGCAGCGAGGGCGGCAGACTCGGGTCGCCGGGGAGGCGCACGGCGGGGAAGTCGTTGGTGTAGCCCCAGGTGCTGTGGTCGGAGATCATCTCCCACCAGACGCCCATGTACTTCACTGGGTGGATCCAACTGACGTCCTCAAGTGCACAGGGTTCGTTGAGGTTGAGTATCAGGCGCGAGCGCAGCACGTCGGTGGCGCTCTCGCACACCTGCACCGTGCGCCAGGGACTGTAGCAGGGCGACTGCAGGCGGCCGACATAGCCCGTAGCGTCGGGCGTGAGGTGTACTTTGAGAGAGAACGTGTTCTCGTTGAGGTCCAGGTTCATCGTCGGAAAGTCGAGCACGGCGGCCTCGTGGATGTTGATGTAGAGGCCGTCGTCGGTCTTGAGCTGCAGGGCTGTCTGGAGGCCGGTATTGGAAAAACTCTTCCAGGGCCAGCCGCCGGTAAGGTGGGGATTGTCGTGCAGCTCGCGCACTTGGCTGAGGCGGCTCTGGGTGTAGTTGAACTCCTGCGTGTCGTAGTCGCCGGGAATCCACCAGGCCGTGTGGTCGCCCGTCATACGGAACTCCGTCAGCTCATCGGTGAGCCAGAAGGTAACCAGTGAGTTGGTGATTGCGTTATTGTGTGATTGCGTTAGTGCGTTAGTGCTTGCCGCGTCAGCCTTGCTTTCCGCTTTCCACTTTTCACTTTCCGCTTTCTGCGGCCACTCGTAGCGGAACCCGAGGCCGTCGTCGTAGAGGCGGAAGCGGATGACCATCACCGTGGGTTTGTCGACGCGCTTGCCCTCATGGTCGAGGTAGAAATCCTGCTGCAGTGTGACGGCCAGTTCGTTGTAGTGGTTGCGGATGTTGGCCTCTTCGCCCCACACGGGGTGCCACACCTCGTCGAAGGTGTTGTACTGGGCATCCGCAATGCGGAAGCCGCTGGCGAGGTCGCTCTTGCGCCATTCGAGGGTGAAGCCCATGCGGGATGGCTGCACGACGGGCTTGCCGCCGCGGTAGAGGCTGTAATATGGTTTTCCGTCGCGCAGCTCGAAGCGCATCTCCATGCGTCCGTCGGGGCTCTTCAGCAGTTCGGGCGACTGGCCTGCGCAGGCGATGGTGGCTGCGGCGAGGAGAAGGAGCAGAACGAATGGTCTTTTCATGGCTCAGCGGGCGTAAAGTGCAACGATGGCTTCGTATTTCTCCTGCTTGCCGCTGGTCGTTGCGGGCTCGCCCAGCTGCTTGCCGTAGGCGTAGATCTCTTCGAACGAGAGGCGACCTTCTTCGAAATCTTTGCCCATGCCGCTGTCGAACGAGGCATAGCGCCGGCGTTTCATCTCGGGCAGCTCGCTGTGCTCCAGCAGGTCGGCGGCACAGAGCAGGGCGCGGGCCATAGCGTCCATGCCGCTGATGTGGGCTATGAAGATGTCGTCGGGGTCGGTGCTGTTGCGGCGCAGCTTAGCGTCGAAGTTTGTGCCGCCGGTGGCGAATCCGCCGCCGCGTATGATTTCCATCCAGGCCTGTGTGAGCTCGTAGTTGTCGATGGGGAACTGGTCAGTGTCCCAGCCGTTCTGCGCGTCGCCGCGGTTGGCGTCGATGCTGCCGAGCATGCCGGCATCGACGGCGCAGGCCAGCTCGTGCTCGAAGGTGTGGCCCGCCAGGGTGGCGTGGTTGACCTCGATATTCACCTTGAAGTCCTTGTCCAGTCCGTGGGCGCGGAGGAAACCGATGACGGTCTCGGTGTCGGTGTCGTACTGGTGCTTCGTGGGCTCCATCGGCTTGGGTTCGATGAGGAAGGTGCCCTTGAAGCCGTGGGCGCGGCCATAGTCGCGGGCCTTGGTCAGCATCGTGGCCAGGTGCTCCTTCTCGCGCCGCTGGTCGGTGTTCAGCAGGCTCGTGTAGCCCTCGCGGCCACCCCAGAAGACGTAGTTCTCGCCGCCGAGCTTGATGGTGGCGTCGATGCTGTTCTTGATCTGCACCACGGCCCGGGCCACCACGTCGAAGTCGGGGTTGGTGGCGGCGCCGTTCATATAGCGCTTGTGGCCGAAGACGTTGGCCGTGCCCCAGAGGCAGTGTATGTCGGGGTACTGGCGCATCTTCTCAAGCGCGTAGTCTGTGATGGCGGTCATGCGCTGCTCATATTCCTGCACCGTGGCGCCCTCCTCCACGAGGTCCACGTCGTGGAAGCAGAAGTAGTGAATGCCCAGCTTGTCCATCAGCTCGAAACCGGCGTCCATCTTGTCCTTGGCCCGCTGCAGGGGGTCGGCGGCGCGGTCCCACTCATAGCTGCGCGTCTGCCCGCCGAAGGGGTCGGCGCTGGCCTGTCCCAGCGTGTGCCACCACGCCATAGCGAAGCGCAGCCAGTCTTTCATCTTTCTGCCCATCACAAGCCGCTCGGGCTCATAGTAGTGGAAGGCCATCACATTCTTGCTGTCGGTACCCTCGAAGGGTATCTTTCCGATCTGTGGGAAATACTCTTTGCTCATATTCTCTGATGTTTATTTATTGTTTGTCCAATATTGATTTCCAGCGCTGCCAGGCGTCGGCGACGGCCTGTGCGGGCCGCGGCTCGGTGGTGCCGAGCAGCTGCAGCGAGGCGAAAGCCTCCTTCGGTGTGGCATAGATGCCGGCACCCAGACCAGCGCCGCGCGCGGCTCCGATGCTCCCGTCGGTGTCGTAGAGCTCTATCGTGGCACCGCTGACGTCGGCAAGGGTCTGCCGGAACAGCGGCGAGAGGAACATATTGGCCTTGCCGGCACGTATCACATGAGCGGCGCCCATCTTCTCCATGCCGTACATCATTGCGAAGGCCACGCCTTCCTGTGCGGCACGCAGCAGGTGGGCCTGCCCGTGGCGGTTCAGGTCGATGCCGTGGATCGAGGCGCCGACATTGCGGTTGAGCAATACGCGCTCGGCTCCGTTGCCGAAGGGTATCACCGTGAGCCCATCGCAACCTTCAGGCGCTTGGGCAGCGAGACTGTTGATCTCGTCGTAGGTCGCCGTCGGGACCACCTGGCGCTTCATCCACGCATTCATGATGCCGCATCCGTTCACACAGTGCATCACGCCAAGATAGTGATTGACATGCAGGAAGATGTTGATTGCGTTATTGTGTGATTGTGTTATTGCTTTAGTGGCTGGCACGTCAGCACTCACGCATTCACGCATTAACGCATTAACGCAATCCACACTTTCCACTTTCCGCTTTCCACTACCCACCACCCCATAGACTACGCCGCTGGTACCCGCGGTGGCAGCCACCTCGCCCGGATTGAGCACGGCGAGCGAGAGGGCGTTGTTCGGCTGGTCGCCAGCGCGGTAGGCGACGGGGATACCCGCCGGGATGCCAAGCTCGGCGGCAGCGCTCGCCGACACGCGTCCCTGTTCGCCAAAGGTGGGCACCAACGGGGGTATGATGTCTTCACGGAAGCCAAAATAGTTCATCATCGCTTCGCTGACGCGCTCCCTCTCGAAGTCCCACAGCATCATCTCGCTCAGACCGCAGGCCGTGGTGGCAGCAGTGCCCGTAAGGCGCAGTGCCAGCCAGTCGCCCGGAAGTATAATATACCTTATTCTGTCGAAGAGGGCCGGTTCGTGCTCCTTGACCCAGGCCAGTTTGGCGGCCGTGAAATTGCCCGGCAGCGGAGCATGCTCGCCATAGGGCACACCGCGCGAATCGCACCAGATAATCGCGTCGCGCAGCACACGCATATCCTTGTCCACACACACCAGTCCGTGCATCTGATAGCTGATGCCGATAGCGGCAATATCCATTTCGCAGGCAAGATGCCTGCGTACCATAGCCAGCGCCTCCTTCAGGTACCGCCACCAGTCGTCCGGGCTCTGCTCGGCCCAGCCGGGCCGCAGGGCCTTGATGGGAGCCTCGCTCCCAGGCGCCGAAGCGCTGCCCGCACAGCGGCCGCTCTCCGCGTCGACCAGCGACACCTTCACGCTGCTGCTGCCCAGATCTATTCCCAAGAGATATTTCATAACCCTATTTTATACTTTTTTGTGAGAGTATCGCCCCTATGGGGCTCGTTTTTTGAGTGAGTCTGTATTCCGTGGGCTTGCGCCCACGGCTAAATTGTGCCGCCGCTATCGCGGCTGAACTA
>JAFVWV010000121.1 GCA_017501495.1 Bacteroidales bacterium
GTACATCATGGGCTTCGGCATGCTGAACCTCAGCGCCTACTTCCGCGCCAATACCGATGAGATAGGCACCATGGCCTATGCCGGCTATGCCCCGGCCTACTTCCCCGCCACGCAGCTGGTCAACTACACCCGTCCGGAGAACATCGGCTCCAGCCACACCGAGGGCCTCGAGGCCAACGTCACCTACCGCCCCAGCGGCTTCTTCAACGTGCGTCTCAACGCTTCGGTGTTCAACTATGCCTACGACTACGACGGCTTCAGCGACAACCGCTGGAGCTGGAGTGCCCGCCTGAATGTGTGGGCCAAGCTGTGGAACAAGCTGGAGGTCTTCGCCAATGCCCACTATTCCTCGCCGCGCCTGGGCCTCTACAGCCTGACGGTGGCCAACAAGGGCGTCGACCTCGGCTGCTCGGCCGACTTCCTGGACCGCCAGCTCTCGGTCTACTTCAACGTCAACGACATCTTCGGCATGGCCGAATGGGGCAGCAACACCACGGCGCCGCAGTACCAGACCACTGGCAGCCAGCAGTTCGACAGCCGCTTCGTCAGCCTCGGCCTCACCTGGCGCATCGGCAAGATGGAGCTCGAGAGCAAGGCCCGCCAGGGCGGCTCCGACGGCACCGGCAGCGGCATGCCGCAGATGTAGACATTGGACTACGGACGCAAGCGTCCGTGCACACGACAAAGGAAACAGAAATACATAAAATAGTAGAATTATGAAACTTGTAACAGTAGAAACCCTTCAGGGGTGCAATTACGAAGAGCTCGGAGTGGTCACCGGTAGTACCATACAGAGCAAGAACATGTTCGCCGACTTCGGCCAGGGACTGAAGAGCATCGTGGGTGGCGAGCTGCACAGCTACACCGACATGATGGAGAAAGCACGCGAGAAAGCCACCCGGCGCATGGTGGACCAGGCCGTCCGCATGGGCGCCGACGCCGTCATCGGCGTGCGTTACACCACCAACAGCATCATGGCCCAAGCCGCCGAGGTGCTGGTGTTCGGCACAGCAGTGAAGTATAAGTAAACCGTAAAAGACAAATGATATGATAGAGATTAAGAACCTTGACTTCAGCTACAAGAAGACTCCTGTCTTCAGTAATATCAATCTGAGCTTCCCGCAGGGCGCCATCTACGGCCTGCTGGGTGAGAACGGCGTGGGCAAGACCACACTGCTCAAGATTATCTGTGGCCTGCAGCGCCCTGTGAACGGCTCCAGCACCGTCGACGGTATGACCAGCCACGACCGCCTACCGGAGATGCTGCAGCGCATAGTCTTCCTGCCCGACGAGGTGCAGCTGCCCGACAACGCCACGCCGCAGAAGTATGTCGACGAGCTCAGCCCCTTCTATCCCACCTTCTCGCAGGGCACCTTCCTGCATCTGATGCAGGAGCTGGAGGTGGAGCCCGACCGTAAGTTCCGCGAGATGAGCTTCGGACAGCAGAAGAAGAGCCTCATCGCCGCCAGCCTCTCGCTGGGCACCGACTATGTGCTGCTCGACGAGCCCACCAACGGTCTCGACATCCCCAGCAAGGCCCAGTTCCGCTCCATCCTGAGCAAGATAGCCGACGAGGGCAAGACCATCATCATCTCCACCCACCAGGTGAAGGATGTGGAGAACCTCATCGACCCCATCGTCATCCTGAGCCACAACGCTGTGCTGCTTGACGCCTCGGTGCAGAAGATCACCGAGAAGCTCTTCTTCGAGTACGGCGGTGCGGAGCGTCCGGATGCCCTCTACAGCGAGTTGATGCCTGCCGGATATATGAATGTGGTTCCCAATCAGAGCGGCGAGGAGAGCCAGCTCAACATCGAGGCCCTCTTCAACGCCGTGCTGCGCAACAAAGAACGTATCAAAGAGTTGTTCGCATGAGTCAGACTTTCGACATTAAACGCTTCGGCAAGGTGCTGGCTTACGATATCCGGAGGCTCAGCCCACGCAATTTCCGCAGCGGCGAGCGCACAGGCAATATGGGGATTAACATCATCTCGTTTGCCTTCATACCCGTGGTCATCAGTCTTGTCAACATACTGATGGGTGAACAAGCCGCTGGTGTACCGGTATGGGTGCGGTGGTCCATGCTGCTCTTTATGGCTGTCATTATGGCCTGTCTGGTGCCAGAGGTGCACTATAACGCGGTCAACCAGAAGAAGGGTGGCTCTTACTACGCTATGCTGCCGGCCTCGAAGCTGGAGAAGTATCTCTCCATGCTGCTAATGACCCTGGTGGTATGCCCGCTGCTGACATTCTGTGGTGCCTTTGTGGTCGACACGCTGATTACATTTCTGCCGCTGCACGTCAACGAGGGTTACCTGTGGCAGACCGACAGCCTGCTGGGCCACTTTGGTATCAACCCTTACGAGGGACTGCCGGCGATATACAGTGTGCGTGCCTATATGGTTGCCATCTTCGGCTACATCCTCTTCGCCATGGCCTTCGTCTTCGGCAACACGCTCTTCCGCAAGAGCAAGACCGCGCTGACCATGCTCTGCCTCTTCGGCATCGGCTTCGTGGTGAGCGTCGTCTCGGTTCTCGTTACTGCGTGGCTTGTCGCTGACTTGGGCATAGAGATTGACCTTGCCGACCGTGTAATGAATGTTGCTACTGGCTCCATCTATGGCTGGGTGAATAACATCGGCCTTGGTATGCAGGTTCTCTTCATCACGCTGCTCGTCTATTACAGTTGGAGAAGAATAAAAAGAATGGGTTACTGACCCTTAAACCGTAAACTTTAAACCTTAAACCTTATGGATTGGAACCGTTTTTGTAAAGTCGTAGCGAAAGACTTTCGCAATATGTGGCCGATGTTCGGCACCACAATGATTATCCTGGCCGCCTTGCCGTTTGCCGTGTGGCTGATGATGTATGTCTTCGGCGGCAGCGATGCCCACATGCCGGCCGACCTGCGCCTCATCATGATAGAGGCCGTGGCCTATATCGCCGCCATCATGGCCCCCTCGCGCATGTACCGCACCTGGAACCTCCGCAACGAGGGCATCTACTACGCCATGCTTCCCGCCTCGAAGGCGGAGAAGTTCTGCTCGGCGCTGCTCTTCTCGCTCATCGTGTGCCCGCTGGCCGTCTACCTGGGCAGCCTGGTGCTCGATGTGTTCCTCACCGTCGTGTCCTTCGGCCCGTGGCAGGAGTGGATCTGGCAGGGCGAGATGGGCTTCCCCTTCACCTTCGACATGTCGCGTCTGAGCGACTATGCCGCCGCCGAGGAGGGGGCCGAGGCCTTCCTGCACTTTGGATGGATGTATCAGCTGTGCTGCTGGGTCGGCTATATTAGCACCGTGCTGATGTTCCTCTTCACCAGCACCATCTTCAAGAAGCACAAGGTGCTGCAGACCATCCTCTGGCTCTACGTTATCAACTTCGCCATCAGCATCATCCTCATGCCCGTGATGGTGGCTGTCTTCTCCGACAGCAGCTTCATGGACTGGTTCATGCAGCTGCCCGACCGCATGAGCGGCGAGCAGATGGTCAACTGGATCTTCGGTGTAACCTTCGGCTTCGACGTGCTGCTGACGGCCCTCTTCGGTTGGCTCAGCTGGCGCCGCCTGAACAGGATGGCATATTGAAAGTTGAAAGTTAAAAGTTAAAAGTTAAGAGTTATGAAGACACGTAGAATAATATTCGCCTTGATGGCCGCGGTGCTGATGGTGGGCTGTAGTGTCAACACCCAGAAAGTCGGCTTTGAATATGATAACCCCGAGCGTTACCAGAGCGGTGATGCCACCTACGGACAGACTATAAGCGATATAGACATCGACTGGTATGGCGGCGATATAGACATCGTCTATGGCGACGGACCGGAAGTGCGCCTTCGCGAGGAGTCTGTCGGGGAATTGACCGACACTTTCCGTGTGCACCATTATGTCGATGAGGATAGTTGCCTGCACATCAACGTATGCAAGAGTGGAAAGAACTACAGCGCTAAGCGCCTCAAAGGGATGAGGAAACACCTCTTCATCGAGGTGCCGCGCGATATGCCGCTCAATGATATCGAGGTAGATGGCGTGGATACACGTTTGGTTATCAACCGTGTTAAGCACAACGATTTGACTGTCGACGGAGTGGATTTGAACGTCAACGCCCTTTATACCGCCATGCCCGACGAGATAACAATGGACGGCGTCAAATGCTTGTTAGCCTTGGAGGTAACACCCGATGCGGGCCTGACCATCGAGATGGAAGGTGTGATGAACCATCTGCGCTGCGATGTGCCTTCGGTGAAGAAGGACAATAAAACCATTGTCGGCGACGGTCGCTGCCGGGTGACGGTGGATGGTGTGGACATGATAGTGGATGTCATTAATCTAATCTGAAGGAACGACTATGGACTTTAGGAAACAGAAACCGATATACCTGCAGATAGCCGACTGGCTGATGGAGCAGGTGCTGCAAGGACAGCTCGTGGCCGACGACCGCATGCCGTCGGTGCGCGACGTGGCTGCACAGATGGGCGTGAACCCCAACACGGTGGTGCGCTCGTTCGACTACCTGCAGCAGGAAGGGATTATCTATCAGCGCCGCGGCGTGGGCTACTTCGTCGGAACCGACGCCCGCGAGCGCATCCTCGCCCACCAGCGGCGCGAGTTCCTCGAGGAGGACTTGCCGCTTATCCGTCAGAAGATGAAGCTGCTGGGCATCAGTATTGACGAATTAACTTTAGACGATGTGATATGAAAACAAGACTCATTATCATTATTGCAGCGGTGGCAGCCCTGATGGCTACGGGGTGCCGCCACCGCGAGGCGCCGACGCTGGAGGCATTTCCGGGCGGCGTGACGGCCGGCGAGGTGGAGAGCACCCGCGAGGCCGAGGGCTACGACTTCGCCCTTATGGCAACCACCAAGGATCGGCAGCTGGTCACCTACGGCTGGCACGACAGTCTGCACTTCTTTACCCGCGTCTACGACGGCAGCGACGACACGCACCACATCGACCACGCCTCCTCGCAGTCGCTCGCCGACGACGGCGTCAGCCTGGAGGTGTTGAACGACAGCGTCTGGTGCCTCCGGATGCGTGGGGTGCCCAAGTGGGTGCTCAACGTAC
>JAFVWV010000122.1 GCA_017501495.1 Bacteroidales bacterium
CAACTTTTTTTGTAAAAACTGTGAAAAAACTCGATGCGGGCAACCGGTTTTCAAAAAAAGGCCATGCCTGATTCAGCCGTTGGGTTGCGGAAACTGTTTTTCATAAAAACCAATCCGACCTGTCAGACTGGTCTGGCAGGTCGGATTATTCGGATCAAAACCTTTGTTTACCAAGCGAAGAGCGGGCGGTTCTGCATCATCTCGTTGGCCTGGCCGGCGATCTTGGCGCGGACAGCCTCGTCGGTCGGGGCGCAGAGCACCTGGTCGATCATGTCGACGATGACGGGCATGTCGGCTTCCTTCAGGCCGCGGGTGGTGATGGCGGGCGTTCCGACGCGCAGACCGCTGGTCTTGAAGGCGCTGCGGCTGTCGAAGGGCACCATGTTCTTGTTGATGGTAATCTCGGCGGCCACGAGGGCGTTCTCGGCTTCCTTACCGGTCAGCTCGGGGAACTTGGGACGCAGGTCGATGAGCATGAGGTGGTTGTCGGTGCCACCGCTGATGACCTTGTAGCCCTTGGCCATGAAGGCCTCGGACATGACCTTGGCGTTCTTCATCACCTGCTGGATGTACTGGTCATAGCTGTCGGTGAGGGCTTCGCCGAGGGCCACGGCCTTGGCGGCGATGACGTGCTCCAGTGGGCCGCCCTGGGTGCCGGGGAAGACGGCGCTGTCGAGCAGGGCGCTCATCTTCTTGATTTCGCCCTTCGGGGTGGTCTTGCCCCACGGGTTGTCGAAGTCCTGACCCATGAGAATCATGCCGCCGCGGGGTCCGCGGAGGGTCTTATGGGTGGTGGTGGTGACGATGTGGCAATACTTGACGGCGTTGTTCAGGTAGCCCTTGGCGATGAGGCCGGAGGGGTGGCTGATGTCGCCCATGAGGATGGCGCCGATCTTGTCGGCGATCTCGCGCATGCGGGCCCAATCCCAGTCGCGGCTATAGGCGCTGCCGCCGCCGATGATGAGTTTCGGACGGTGCTCGAGGGCCTTCTTCTCCATGTCGTCGTAGTCGACGATGCCGGTCTCTTCCTTCACCTGGTAGCCGACCACATGGTAGTTGATACCGCTGAAGTTGACGGGGCTGCCGTGCGAGAGGTGGCCGCCGTGGTTGAGGTCCATGCCCATGAAGGTGTCGCCGCTGTTGAGGCAAGCCAGGAACACTGCCATATTGGCCTGTGCACCGCTGTGGGGCTGCACGTTGGCCCAGCAGGCGCCGTAGAGCTTCTTGGCGCGCTCGATGGCGATGGTCTCGCTCTGGTCGACAATCTGGCAGCCGCCGTAGTAGCGCTTGCCGGGATAGCCTTCAGCGTATTTGTTGGTCATGACGGAGCCCATGGCTTCCATCACCTGGTCGCTGACGAAGTTTTCGGAGGCAATCAGCTCGATGCCTTTGGTCTGACGCTCACGCTCTTTCTGTATGAGGTCAAAGATTTGTGTATCTCTCTGCATATCTGTTTGTTGTTTTATTTGTAACGGGTAAATCAGATTTGCAAATATACACATTAATTCTGACATGTGAGAAAAAAAGTGTAATTTTGCCGCCGATATTTTGCATAAGACATACAGTGAGACGCATAACGATATTGACGGCCACGCTCTGCGGCGGCGTGCTGGGAGCCTGGGCACAGATGGTGCCGCTGGTGGGCGACAACCTCTATTTCAATGCCGACCGCGTGTGGAGCTACAACCTATATGAGCAGTCGCGGTGGGGCGGAGGGCTGCGATGGACTGCGGCGCCGGCATGGGCGGGCGGCAACCGCCTGACGGCCGATACCTACGTCGGCTACGGCTACCTCGACCGGCAATGGAAATGGGGTGTAAGCATAGCTGCCTCTTTCGCACGCAGCCGGCATTCGCTCGGCGCACATGCCTCTGTGCTGCAAGACCTTATACCCGCCGGCAGCCGTTCGCTGACGGCCACCACACTGGCCGACCTCTCGACCCTGAGTTCATTCATGAACCGCCGCATGGCTGCTGCACTGCAGCTGACGGGCGGCGTCTCCTGGCGATGGAAAAAGATGCGCCATCTGGCCGAAGTCCATGCCCACAACGGCAAGATACTCTTCAGCGACACACGCCTCCTCTACCCTGCCGACGGCGACATCTGTCCGTCGTACAGTGACTACGGCCTGCGATGGACCGGCCGGCACGACGCCGGACTGAGCGCCGAGCTGCAAGGAGGCTACAACCGCCGGCCCACCGACCGCCCCTACCTGCGGCTGCTGCTGCAATACAACCGTTCATTCGTCATCAAGCCATTCACGCTCAGCCTCTTCGGCCAAGCCGGAGCTTTGGCGCCCGGTGCACGCGGCAGCTACATGCAGGCCTTCGACCTTGGAGGCACCTACGGCGCGCCGCTCTTCTTCGAACGCTCGCTGCTGACGGCCCGACCGGGCGAGTTCACGGCCGACCGCTTCATCTGCCTCAGCGTCATGCTGAGGGTCAAGGAGCCGCTCTTCGTATGGATGAACAAGGTGCTTATGCTGGGCACGGCGCCGAGGCCCTTCGTGCGCGTCGGCGGTGCCGTCGGAGCCATCGACGCCGACTACTACGCCGACGTCGAGCACCTCGGCTCGCTGCGCGCCCCGAGCCAGGGCATAGCCGAGGGCGCGGCCGGCATCGAGGGCCTCGTGCGCTGGGGAGCCGTAGACTGGGAGTGGCCGCCGCCTACCGACTGACGCCCGCC
>JAFVWV010000123.1 GCA_017501495.1 Bacteroidales bacterium
AAAAACGTACCTCAAAAGTTATGACTCGATAGTGTACCGGTAGTGCATACCAACGATACTTCAACGATATATCAACGATATTTCAACGATTAAAATCATCGAAATATCGTTGATATATCGTTGAAGTATCGTTGATATGCCGAACCGGTAGACTGCCTGACGGCACCCCTACCCTGCCCCCGGAGCCCCTCATCCGGACCCGTTCGGAGCCGGGCAGCCACGACGGCCTGATTTTATCATTTATTCCGTTCTGCGCAGCTTGGGTGCAGACCTCCATGCAGCCATACAATACATTGTATTACAACAAAGTGAAAAATATATTTTGTCATATACAAAAATGTTTCACTAGTGTCTCTTAATTATTGTTAAATTAATTTATAATATTCTTATGCATAGTGTTTTGAGCAACAAAACTTGTGTCCGACTTTTGAAATGCGTATATTATGGTCTGAATCGAAATCAGACCGGTTATGCATACAGGAAGTTATGTTTTTGCTCAAATCACAATGTACTTGCCACAACGGCAATTCAGGAGGATTGTCGCGAAGTACCCGGACAGGACCCATGGATGGGGTTTCTCCCATTGGAACCACCTGCTTGTGCTCATGTTCGGGCAACTCATAGGCTGCAGAAGCCTCAGGGAACTTACAGATATAACAACTGCTCATGCTAAAAGGTCTTTCTATCTCGGATTTGGTGCGGCAACCGTTGTCAGGAACACCCTCTCGAAAGCCAATATGCTCCGTGAGCCTCGAATCTTCGAGGAATTCGCTTTCTATATGGTGTCTCTTGCTCAGCGAAGACGAATCACCAAGGAGTTTGAACTTCACGGACGCTTCTACGCTGTCGATTCCACCACAATCGACCTCTGCATGTCCGTCTTTCGTTGGGCACGCTTCCGCAGTACCAAGTCCGGCATCAAAGTCCACACTCAGATTGACATCGCAACAGAGATACCTGTATTCTATCGCATCACCAATGCCAACGTGCATGACACCAAATTCATGGACAGTATTGGGTATGAATCCAATGCTGTATACATTTTTGACCGGGGATATTTCGACCTCGCAAGACTTTCCGCCATACATCTCTGTGGGGCTTTCTTCGTCATCCGCGAGAAACGGCATCCAAATTTCGAGATTGTCGACGGAGACGAGGCTGTCAATGGAGAAGACAACGTCTTGCTTGACCAGACAATTCGTTTCACCGGTAACAGAAATAGAGGGAATTACCCAACTGAAATCAGAAGAATTGTCTACTACGCTTCCGACCTTGGGCAGTCTTTCGTCTACTACACCAACAACTTCTATCTCGCAGGCAAGGACATTGCCCTGCTTTACCGCTACCGCTGGCAGGTGGAACTTTTCTTCAAATGGATCAAGCAGCATCTCCAAGTCAAGTCTTTCTGGGGTGATACCGAGAATGCTGTCAGGATACAGATTCACGTCGCCATCATCACATACTGCCTCATTGCAATTATCGAGCACGACCTCCAACTTGGCAGGCCTGTGGCTCAGGTACTGCGCATACTCGGAAGCTCCTTGTTGGTCAAAGACGACCTGCCGGAACTCTTCGGACGAGGAACTGATGATGGAACTGATGACGGTCAACTTGAAATTGAATTTTAATTGTTAAATTTTTTAAGAGACACTAGTGAAAATGTTTATACTTTTGCGCGGCTTTTAAATAAAGAAAACCTAAAATAATAAAATATCATTAAGATGAAAAAATTTATCAATTTGATTGCCTTTGCGGCGCTGCTCTTTGCGCCGGCATTGGCGGCGGCACAAGACGATTTGACAGTGGCCGACGGGACGACGACGAATTCGTACGTTCCCATTTATGGCACTTGGGCTGATGCCGACCAACACAACCAGGTGATCTACCCGGCCGACTCGATTGAAGACATGCTGGGTGGCACCATCAGCGGCATGACGTTCTACATGTCGTCGCCCAATAGCCAGGCATGGAACATCACGGTGACCATCAGCCTGGGCACCACCGCGGCCAGCGACCTCTCGGCGGGGCTCGACGCCAGCACCTCGCTCACACAGGTGTGGCAGGGCACGGTGAACGGCCAGACGGGCGAGATGAGCTTCGAGTTCGACGAAGAGTTTGTCTACGACGGCGACAACCTGCTCCTCGACATCCAGACCGTCACCAGCGGCACCTACAACGCCGCCTCCTTCTACGGGGTTTCGTTGACTGGCGCCTCGCGCTACAGCTACAACTCAACGACCTCAAGCCAAAACTTTCTGCCGAAGACCAAGTTTGAGTATACGCCCGGCGGCAGCACCATCTGCCGCAAGCCGAAGTCGATGGTCTTCAGCAATATCACCAACAACGGAGCCGACATCAGCTGGACGGCCCCGGTCGACGGTGCATCGGAGTATGCCGTCTTCATCGACGGAGCCTACGAGACCAGCGTCTACGACACCTTCTACACCGCCAGCGGCCTCACGGCCAACAGCAACCATCTGGTGCAGGTGAAAAACGTTTGCGGCGAGGGCGACAGCTCCGGCTTCCTCGGCGGCACCTTCCGCACCCTCTGCGAACTGGGCAACTGCGAGGTGACCCTCCAAGTCAGCTCCTACTCATACGCCGGCTCTGTCAATGTGATGCAGAACGGAGGTTCCATCGCCAATGTCAGCTTCAGCTACAGCAGCGGCAACAGCCAGAGCGTTGAAATCTGCAATGGCGACAGCCTCGTGATGATCTACACCGCCCCGAGCTACTCCTACAGCACCACGACATGGACCGTCGTCGACGCCGGCAACAGCCCCATAGCCACCTTCACCAACAGCGCCGCCACCGGCGACACCGTGCTGGCCGTGGCCAACGGCTGCCCAAGCTGCATGCCCGTCGCCAACCTCATGGTCAGCGACGCCGACACCGACTACTTCACCGTCAGCTGGACCGGCCCCGACAACGCACAGGGCTACATAGTGCTGCTCGACAGCGTCGAGGTCTCCGACTATGACGGCACCAGCACCGAATACACAGTCAGCGGACTGACCAACAGCGACCGCCACCTCATCCAGGTGTGCGTCGACTGCGGCGACGAAGACTCCTCGGCCTGGCGCAGCATCAACGCTTCGGCCACCTGCACCCGCTCGCACATCAGCGCCGACGACGAAGCCGAGTTCCTTGAGACCCTCGTAGGCCTCGACGGCACCTTCGGCGGCACCGTCAGTGCCAGCGCCGACCACACCGCCAGCAACGCCCTGCTCCCCTGCTGGTACTTCAGCAACAACTATGTATGGCTCAAAAACCAGGAGATCACCTTCGAAAGCGGCCATGCCGATGCATATCTCTGCCTGCCCATCATGGACGCCCCCATCAACACCCTTGAAATCACCTGGACCGGCAAAATCGGCAACGTTGGCGACAGCCCCGACAGCGTCGTCCTCGGCATTGCCGACGCCAGCGGCGAGAACGTCACCTGGCTCGACACCATCTTCTACTCCGGCCAAAGCCGCGCCGCCTGGGTCGACCACCCGTGGTACGCCCTCGACCAATACGGCTATGAAGGCTCTGGCTCGCGCATAGCCTTCAAGGTGCTCTTCTCCAGCAACTGGAACGCCTTCAAGAACTTCCACGTGCGCCAGATTCCGCAGTGCACCGCTCCCACCAACCTCGTGGGCCACAACTACACCAACGCCGACAGCACCTACTTCACCTGGACCCCGCAGGGTTCGGCCGAAGAATGGCAGGTGGCCCTCGGCACACCTGAAGACGACGTCGACGGCCTGAGCTACACCACCGTCACCGAGCCCACCTACGTTATCCCCGCCAGCAGCCTCACCCTCGGCGAGCAGTACACCTTCTGGGTGCGCGCCAACTGCGAAGAGGCTCAGAGCGAATGGAAGAGCCACACCTTCTACAGCGGCACCGCCATCATGCCCGCTTCGGGCACCGACACCGTCAGCGGCTGCAACCTCGTCGTCTACGACAACGGCTACAACAACCCCTACCCATCCAACTACCACAACTCCACCATCGTGGTGCGTCCGTCGCAGCCCGGCCAGCTGGTCGGCATCAGCGGCGGCTGGTTCACCAACTACTGCTACCAAGGCTCCTGCCAGGGCTCACTGACCGTCTACGACGGCGAAGGCACCAATGGCACCGTGCTGCTCACCATGGACAGCCGCGACACCATCAACGACACCATCCTCGGCGAAGAAGGCGCCATCACCATCCGCCTCAGCGGCGGCCAATATGCCGGCGACGGTCTGGAAATCTTCACCTTCTGCACCGACGCCCCCACCTGCCTCCGCCCGAAGCACCTGACCGCCACCGTCAGCGACGAGGGCACCGTCAGCCTCAGCTGGGACAACGCCAACGCCACCGACTACATCATCTATTATAAAGTCGACTCCGCCAATGCCGAATGGCAGAGCGTGACCGCCGCCGGCCTCGCCCCCGACACCACCACCTACACCTTCGACGAAGGCACCCTCGAACCCGCCACGCGCTACATCGTCAAGGTGGCCGGCGACTGCGGCGAAGGCGACGTCTCGCTGCAGAGCACCGAGACAAGCTTCCGCACCCCCTGCGAGGGCGAAAGCTGCCAGGTTTCGGTCAGCTTCAGCTACTCCTACTCCTACACCAACTACGAACTCATCCAGAACGGCTACACCTTCGGCCAGACCAGCAGCGCCCGCACCTACGACGTCTGCTCCGGCATGCCCCTCACGCTGCGCACCCAGGCCGACAGCTACTACGACGACGACATCGTGGTAACCAACACAGCCGACATCGAGCTCTTCCGCGGCGGCATCGACATCGCCTACGACACCGTCATAGCCACCCCCTGCCCCTCGTGCCTGCCCGCCATCGGCATCCACACCGACAGCGTGACAGCCACCGAGGCCACCATCAGCTGGAGCGCCATGGGCAGCAACACCGACTGGATTGTCTACCTCAACGGTGAAGAGGCCGGCTCGGTGAGCGACACCGCCTACACCTTCACCGGCCTCGTGGCCAACACCGTCTACACCGCCGGCATTCGCGCCTTCTGCGGCGACGGCGACACCTCTGTGATGCGCACCATCGAGTTCCGTACCGCCTGCGAGGGCGGCAACTGCACCTTCAGCGTCGTGATGAGCGACAGCTACGGCGACGGGTGGAACGGCAACGCCG
The DNA here is from genome assembly GCA_017501495.1 of Bacteroidales bacterium. Lineage (GTDB taxonomy): Bacteria > Bacteroidota > Bacteroidia > Bacteroidales > P3 > Colimorpha. The sequence continues at coordinate 5,143 of JAFVWV010000123.1, forward strand.
TCGACGTCTACTCCGCCGGCTCGCTCTTCGCCAGCGCCACCATCGCCGCCGGCAGCAGCAACACCGAGACCTTCAGCCCCTGCCTCGGCGACTCCGTGGTCCTCGTCTGGCAGGGCGGCAGCTACGCCGACGAGACCTCCTTCTCCATTGTCGACGCCTCCGACAGCACCCTGCTGAGCATCAGCAACGCCAGCGGCAGCACCACCGCCTGCTCTGCCGGCGACACCCTCGTGGTCTTCGACGGCCAATGCGCCGCCACGGTCGTCTTCGTGCCCGACACCAACCAGCCCGGCCCGCAGCCCGGCGGTTGCGATGCACCCACCAACCTCAGTGCCACCGCTACCGACAGCACCATCACCATCACCTTCTTCAGCACCGCCGGCCTGTACGAAGTCGGCATCGTTGAGGGAAGCACCTGGGACGAGGCCACTGCCGACATCGACGACGAAGTGTACAACAACACCTACACCTTCACCGGCCTCAACGCCAGCACAGAGTACACCGTCGCCGTCCGCGCCGTATGCGACGACGACTGGGACTACATCTACTCTGATTGGGCCACCGCCACCGTCAGCACCACCGGCGGCAGCACGCCGCAGCCCGCAGAGTGCCTCGCCCCGACCGATGTGCACACCGTCAGTGTAGACAGCAACCGCGCCGTCATCACCTGGACCGCCGGCGGCGACGAGACCGCATGGCAGATCAAGGTGAACGACGACGGGCAGAACCTCATCGACGCCAGCACGACCACCTACGTCATGAGCAACCTCACGCCCGCCACGCAG
>JAFVWV010000015.1 GCA_017501495.1 Bacteroidales bacterium
CGTGCAAATGATTGTCCCATATTGCCGAAACCAATGATACCGACTGTAAGATTGCCGAGTTCGCGACCTCTGTTGGCCTCACGACGCCAGAGACCCCGACGCACCTCGGCATCGGCACTGGCTATATTGTTGAGCAGAGCGAGAAGCAACCCAACGGCATGCTCGCCGACAGCGTCACGGTTGCCCTCCGGACTGTTGATGCAACGTATACCGTGCGACTCGGCATAATCCACATCTATTGTTTCCATCCCGGCCCCCACCCTGCCAATGCATCGGAGAGACGGCGCACGATCAATAAAATCACGGTCAATCTGAACCTTGCTACGAACAACGAGGCCATCGCACCCCTGTACGGCAGCCAAAAGGCTCTCGTAGTCGTGGTCGGGCTCGACTCTCACCTCAAAGCCAGCCTTGCGCAACCGCTCGGCCAACACGCCATGTGTATTGTCTGCTATCAGTACCTTATTCATTAAACGAGAAAGTATATCGTGTCTTTGTCAGGAAGCCAAAGATGCCTATGCCTCCATCTATATTGCTGTGTATCTGTACCGGTTCGGAGAAGAAACCCAGCAGCCCGTCGTCGCTATATGCGGCCCTGGTTTGTTTGTACATAAACACATCTCTGGTCATCGATACCACCTCGAGTGTGGCCGTACTGTTGGTATCACACTCTATATGGTCAAGAGCCTCCCAGTCGATATCCGCTTTCGCACTTGCCTCGTAATCCTCATAATAATAGTCAGTGTATTTGTGCAGCATAAGTTCTATTGAATGTCTTTGACCGTTGATATTCGCATCGGAAAACAGCAACTGGTTTCCAAAATATGTCGAGGCCGCAGCCGGATCTTCCACATCCAATATATCTTCCACACTTCTGGCGTCTATTATCAGATAGTCTGTGCAATCGTAATATGTATAATAGCTTTGGTCAATAGTATCCTTAGCCATAACGGCGCCCAGCGTATCATAGTACGTCCGGTAGACCAGGTCGTGGACACGTACATAAATACCGTAAAAATCCGACGACTCTCCATTGTCGACAAGGGTGAACTTCAAGCTGGCGCCATATATACTGTTACTGAGTCCCATAGTGTCCCTCAGGTCCACCGTCACATTCTCCACCACCGGTGCATACGGCACCGTGGCGGTTGCCGTAGCGGCCTCATAGCCCGGAACCTCCACTCGCAGCGTAAGCTCTTCTCCGGGTTGTGGATGGTGCAACAAGGTATACACATTGCCGTCGCGCACAGCCGACATCTCTCCCGACCCGCCTATTACAAGCGTCACATTGGCATTCTCGACCTTTTTGAAATACGATTCGTCTTCGGCAACATAGAAACTGCCATATATCGGTCGGCTCAGCGTAAGCCGGACAGCAATGTCAGTCTGGTCCGTATTCACCGAATTGACAACAAGCTCGCTCCGTTGGTCGTCGACGTCTATATCTATTTTCTTTTCGCAGGCGGCCAGCAGTGCCACAGCGGCCACCGCTGTCAAAAGTATCTTCTTCATGGTCTTCAAAATTTATATATGTACGACACTGACGGAAGTATCGGGAACAACGACCGCTGCATGAGCGAGGTGCTGTACTGCGTGCCGTGTCCGTCGTACCGCTCCGATGTCTTGGGATATATGATAAAAGGATTCTGTCTGTTATAGAGATTGTAGACACTGATGTTCCATGTGCGCACACCGTGTTTTTTCTTTTTGTGGAAGTTGACGCTCACATCCATACGGTGGTAGGCCGGCAGGCGGAAGTTGTTGCGGCTCTCCACAAAGTCAATCCCGCTTCGATAAGACTCACTGCCACCATCAATCTCCTGCATAGCCAGGGTGGCCGTATTGCCGGTGCTGTACACCCAGGTGACGCCTGCGTCAAAGGTGTCGTCGGGCTTGTATTGCACCGTGATGCTGATATCGTGTATGCGGTCGTACTTCGCCGGAAACGGTTCGCCGTTGTTCAGTTCCTCGCCCGGCGTGTCGAAAAGGCGCATAGTGCGGCTCCACGTGTAGCCAAACCAGCCTGTTATCTGGCCGACGCTCTTCTGTGCAAGAAATTCCAGTCCATAAGCCCAGCCCCGACCGCTGCACACCATGTCTTCCCAGCCCACGCTGCTGCCAAGGAAGGTGCTGCCCGGCTTGTACTCCAGCAGGTTGTTCATCCACTTGTAGTAGCCCTCTATGCTAAAGTCGATGAAGTTCTTCCAGTTGTAGAAGACACCCGCGGCCACCTGGTGACTGTTCATCGGCTCTATCCGCGCCGTCACAGGCACCCATAGGTCGGTAGGCAGCGAAATATTGCTGTTGCTCAGCAGGTGCATATACTGCGTCATATAGCTGTATCCGGCCTTGACCGACAGGTCGTCGCTGATCATCAGGCGGCCGCTCAGGCGCGGCTGCAGCGAGGGGTAGAACTTGCCCTGCACGGCAAAGCCCGTCAGGTTGACACCGCCGTTGACCTTCAGCGATTCGGTGATGCTCCAGTCGTCCTCGATATAGGCGCTCAACTCGTTGGCATGCACTC
>JAFVWV010000124.1 GCA_017501495.1 Bacteroidales bacterium
ACACTTTTTTAACTTTCAAGTCCCCTTCCTGCAGTGTACCGGTAGTGCATATCAACGATACTTCAACGATATATCAACGATATTTCGACGATTTTAATCGTTGAAATATCGTTGATATATCGTTGAAGTATCGTTGATATGCACTACCGGTACACTATCGAGTCATAACTTTTGAGGTACTTTTTTGCCCGGTGGGTCGAACATTTTTTGTATTTTTGCAGCCGCAATATGGAGAACGACAATAATACCACCAAGATGGGCATCGGGGGGCTGCTGCGGCGGCTTCTCCCCTTCGTGACGCCCTACCGCTGGCTGCTTGTGGCCACGCTGACACTGACCTTCCTCGGCTCGCTGATGGCGCAGGTGAACGCCGTGGTGCTCGACCGTGCGGTAGACCGCATCAATGCCCTGCTGCACCTCGACGGCGGCTTCCAGTGGGCCGAGGCGGCACGTATTCTCATCGTAATCAGCGCCGTGCTGTTGGGCAAAGAGGTGCTGGCGGCGCTGGTCACCTTCGGCCAGCGCATCTTCGGCGAGAAGATACGCATCAACGTCAGCCGCGACCTCTCGCTGCGTGTGGTGGACCGCATACTGACCTTCCGCATGGCCTTCTTCAGCCAGGACGGCAACGAGCCCGGCAAGCTGCAGACCCGCATCGACCGCGGCATCATGAGCCTGAGCAACACGGTGAAGAACTTCTTTATCGACATCCTGCCCCTCTTCACCAGCGCCGTGCTGGCCCTGGTGCTGATGTATGCCGCCAACGTGTATGTGGGCCTCGTGGCCACGGCCATCATCCCGGTCTACTTCTGGATCACCGCCGTGCAGGGCCGGAGGATGAAGGGCTGGCGCCACCGCGTATTCGGCACCCACCAGCAGCTGAGCCACGGCATACTGAACATCATCGAGAGCATGGGCGTCATAAAGTCGTTCAACCGCGAGCGCGTGGAGGCCGACAAGCAGGCCGCGCTGCAGGAGCAGAGCACCGACCAGCAGATGCAGACGCGCCGCATCTCGTTCCTCTACGAGGGGCTGAAGACCTTCGTGGAGCAGATAGGCACAGTGCTCATCATCATACTGACAGCCTATCTGGTGCTTATAGACTACCCAGGCATGTCGATTGGTAAAATCATGTACCACGTGATGCTCTTCGCCAACGTCAGCGCCCCCATCCGCCAGCTGCACCGCATCTACGACGACCTCAACGACGCGCTGGTCTATGCCGAGGGTTTCTTCGGCCTGCTCGATGCCGACCAGGAGGTGGAAAAAAGCGGAAAGTGGAAAGTGGAGAACGGAGAGCGGGTGCAGGGTCGGTTCGAGCTGCGAAATGTGGAGTTCACCTACCCCAGCGGCACCCATGCCCTGCGCGACCTTTCGATGACCATCGAACCCGGTCGCACCACAGCCCTAGTGGGCCTCAGCGGTGCAGGCAAGAGCACCATCGTCAACCTGCTGGACAAGTTCTACGCCCCCGACAGCGGCAGCATCACGCTCGACGGCGTGCCCCTGGCCGAGTGGGACACCCAGGTGCTGCGCGACAACATAGGCCTCGTGCTGCAGAAGAACCACATCTTCAGCGGCACCATCGAGGAGAACATCCGCTACGGACGCCCCGACGCCACCCGCGACGAGGTGATGGAGGCCGCCCGCAAGGCCTACATCTACGACCAGGTGATGGCCCTGCCCGACGGATTTGAAAGCAACGCCACGCAGCTCAGCGGCGGACAGCAGCAGCGCATAGCCATAGCCCGCATGTTCCTCAAGGACCCGCCAATTATCTTCCTCGACGAGCCCACGGCCAGCCTCGACGCCATAGCCACCGAGCAAATCAAAAACTCGATAGACGCCATCAAGCAGGGGCGCACGGTGATAGTCATCAGCCACAACATAGGCCAGATTATCGACAGCGACTGCCTCTACGTGCTCGACACCGGCCACGCCGTGCAGCACGGCTCACCGCAGGAAGTCTACCGCCAAGGCGGCCTGTACAAAGAGATATTCGACGCCTCGGCCCGCAGCATGAATGTGGACAAGATAGCAGAAGAGCTGAATGGCTCGGAATAGGATGCGGGCTATCGTCCGGAAAGTTTTGAAGACTTGGAATAGAGCACCCGAAGCATGGCTTCGATATCGGTGCGGCGCGCCTCGACGCTGTCGGCCGGAGCATCCAGCAGCGGCGTGACGTTGCGCGTGACGCAATCGTAGAAGTAGGCTCCCTCGGGGGTGATATAGTTCAGCCGGTTCTTATCGCTGTGCACAGCGAATTGCTTGCGGGCGGGGTAGCCACTGCCGAGAACGTTGCGGCTGAAGGGGAAGTCGGCGGCGGAGAGGTGCATCTGCGCCAACAAGGTGGCGGCAAGGTCGCTCTGGCTCATCAGGCGGTCGACGACAACGCCCGTATGTGCCAGCGCACCGCCGAGCCAAAGCATCGGTATGTGGGGAATGGCAATATTGGCGGTGTTCATGCCGTCGGCAAAAATGATGCCATGGTCGGGCACCACAATCACAAGCAGGCTGTCCCATACAGGAGAAGCTTTCAACCCGTCGATGAGCGCCCCGAGGCAGGAATCGGTGTAGGCAAAACTGTTGAGCCGCGCATCGACAAGGCGCTGCATGGGCACTTCCCAAGGCTCGTGGCTGCTGAGTGTAAGCACGGTGGAGAAGAACGGCCTCTCGCTGGGCATAAGGTCTGGCCGAAGCAGGTGCTCGTCGGGCACACCCCAGGCACTCGTGTACATCGACTTGGGGAAGGCATCGCCGCCGAGGACGGAGGAGAAGCCCGTCTCGGAAAAATACATGCGCATATTGGTGAAGTCGATATCGCCGCCATAGACGAGCTTGGTGGCATAGCCTTCGGCCTTGAGCGACGAGGCGATGGATGGCAGATTGCGGCAGAGGTCTGGACGCTTCATAAGCGTGGTGGTGGGCAGGCCCAACCAACCGCTGAGTACAGATATCAGGCCACGGTCTGTGCGATAGCTATTGGCCCAGCAATTGGAGAAATATACACCCTGCGGAATGAGGCTGTGAAGACATGGAGCCACACTGTCGGTGCCCACAACACCAAGACCGGCGCCCTCCCAGATGACAAGAAGTATGTCGGGACGGGGATTATTGAGCAGGACCGTATCCAGCGTGGTATCGGGCTCGAAAGCCGGAGCCACCATGGTTTCGGCCTCGTCATCGGGCACAATGTTGAACTCGGAATCAAGGTCCTGAACCTTGAAGAGCGAGTGGAACATATTGAACGTCGGGTTGAGGGCCGCGTGGTTGCAGAAAGGATACTTCGAAAAGTAGGCATAGGAGGGATTGGCTGTGGACTCGGAGAGGCCACCGCGCATACCGAGAAACATCAGAGCCACCACCGGCAACAACCATAGGCAGTGCCATACGCGGCGCGGAGAGGCGAGCCGCTGAGGCGTGGCATGGAGCAGACGGCGGCAGTAGTGTACGATAATACCACCTACAACAAGGAAAGCCAATATGATAGCCCACACTGGAAGGCTGGCGAGCATATCCTTGGGCTTGGCGGCATAGATGAGGTCGTTGGCGTCAAGTTTGGCTCCCCAGAAGCTGTAGAGGATGGTGTCGGCCACAAAGATGAATGCCAGCACAATGGCCACGAGCACATAGTACGGCATCAGCACCTTGCGCAGCGGGAACCGGCGGAAGAAATAGCTGACAAACAGCACCAACACCGGCAGGAGCAGAAGATAGCAGGCCGTGGCCACATCGAGCCGCAGCCCATGCCACAACGCGGCGACACACGACCCGAACGGTGCACCGGCCGCCATCGAGAGGTTGAAGAGCATAAAAACGACCTTCTGCGTCACAAATATGAGCAGCAGCGTCACCAAAAGACGGAGAAGGACCCTGAACCTCATGTTCCTTTTTAGTCTTGCTTCTTGTCGAGCTGGCAGTAGACGGAGTTGTTGCTTAGGAATTCGGGCACGATGTCTTTCATCTTGGCCACTATCTTCATGTCGTCCATGGTTTCGAGGATGTCCCAGAGCGTGTTGTATTCCCGGTCGATGGCATCGAGCGGATAACGGCGTACCTGGGCTCGCATAATCTTGGGATGATAGGTGGGGATGGTATTCTCCTTGGTAGCCAGCAACTCCTCGTAGAGTTTTTCGCCGGGGCGAAGGCCGATTTCCTTGATTTCGATATTGTGCATACCACTGAGCTGAATCATCTTGCGGGCCATATCGTAGATACGGACCGGCTTGCCCATGTCGAACACGAAGATGTCGCCTCCCTCGCCCATGGCTCCCGCTTCGAGCACGAGGTTGCAAGCTTCGGGTATGGTCATAAAGTAGCGGATAATGTCGCGGTGGGTGACGGTCAGTGGGCCGCCAGCGGCGAGCTGCTTTTTGAAGAGCGGTATCACCGAGCCGTTGGAGCCGAGCACGTTGCCAAAGCGAGTGGTGACAAAATGGGTCTGTTCGGTAGAGCGGCTCTGGATATAAATCTCGGCCATGCGCTTGGTGGCGCCCATGACGTTGGTTGGGTTGACAGCCTTGTCGGTGCTGATCATGACGAACTTCTGCACGCCGTATTTCACACTGAGGTCGGCCACGTTGCGTGTGCCGAAAACGTTGACGTAGACAGCTTCATAGGGGTTCTCCTCCATGAAGGGCACGTGCTTGTAGGCGGCAGCGTGATAGACAAGGTTGGGTCGGTAGAGCTGGAAAACCTCTTCCATACGAGCGTGGTCTTTGACATTGGCGATGACGAATTCCATCTGGTCAAGACGGTCGGCGTAGGTGTTTTTCAGTTCGAACTGCAGGTCGTACATCGGACTCTCGGCTTGGTCGAGCATGACAACCTTCTTGGGTCTGTAAAGCATCAACTGGCGACATATCTCGCTGCCGATAGAGCCCGCGGCACCGGTGACGAGCACCACCTTGTCGACCACCTCTCGCACGATGTTGACGTTGTCCATCTTGATAGGTTCGCGTTCGAGAAGGTCTTCAATGCGTATATCCTGAATCTGGTTGGCCGAGAAAGTGCCATTGAGCCAACGGCTGACGTGTGGCACAGCCTTCACCGTAAGGCCTAAATCCAGTGCCCGGTTGGTGATGGCTTGCTTGTGTATCATGCGGATTGACGGGATGGCAATGATAAGTTGAGAAATGTCCTTGCGCTTCACAAACTCCGGCGTAAGCACCGTGCGTGCACGCATGACAGAGACTCCGTTGAGTTCTTGGTTCACCTTTGACATATCGTCATCGATAAAGGCTTCGATGTGGTATTCATGGGTGGGATCCTGATGCAAGGCGTTATAGGCCATCAGACCGGCCGCACCGGCACCATAAATGACCGCGTTGACCGTGGAGCGACGACGGCGGAAATAGTCGTTGTAGACACGCTGCATAAACAGACGCGAGATTATCATCAAGAAACCAAGTATCATATACAGCGTCAGCGACTCGCGATAGGAGAGCAGATATTGCTTGGCGATGATGGGCGGACGGAACTGATTGTTCACCATGTTGACAATCCAATACAGGAACATCGGTCCAAGGGTAACGATGAGTATCTTGTAGATATCGTTCATACCCGCATGGCGGATAATACCACGGTAAGAACCCGACACAAAGAAGAAAAGCGTCGTAACCATCAACGATATAATCAACTGCACAGCGGTGCCTCGAAGGCTGAGGTTGGCCACGCCGCCAGCGCGGAAAGCTTCCATCAATACAAAGGAGGCGAAAAACATGACGATATCGAGCGCCAGGATAAGCCACCCTGGCAGAGTGCTGTGGCGATACTTCTTCACCAACTGGAATGTAATTTTCTTAAACCACTTATTCATAGCTGTCGGTTTTTTATAGTCTTGAATCAATTATATGTCGTGGGAGGATGCCCTTGACATCGTAGACCACACCAGGCTGCGGCACGATGGAGCGCATGTCAAGGTCGGCAAAGCCGTTGTGAGCCACTGCCAAGACGGCCGCATCATAACAGCCGGAAGGCAATGTATTATGCACTTCGACTCCGTATTCGGCACGGGCATGGTCGGACGAAACCCATGGGTCGTACACAGTGATGTTTGAGGTATATTCGCGAAGCGTGGTGTAGATATCCACGACTTTGGTATTGCGTATGTCGGGGCAGTTCTCCTTGAAGGAAAATCCAAGTATGAGGATGCGTGCATCCTTGACAGGGACGCCCTTGAGGTTCATCTGGCGGATGGTCTGGTTCGCCACATAGTTGCCCATGCTGTTGTTCACACGACGGGCGTTGCTCATCACTCTGGGCAACACTCCGTAAAGCTGCGAGCGCTCGATAAGGTAGTATGGGTCGACACTGATGCAGTGTCCACCGACAAGTCCAGGCTGCATGCGGATGAAGTTCCACTTGCTGGCAGCGGCATCAAGTACATCGTGCGTGTCTATACCCATGGCATTAAAGATTTTGGAGAGCTCATTGACGAAAGCTATATTGACGTCGCGCTGGGTATTCTCTATTATCTTCGATGCCTCGGCCACCTTGATGGATGGGGCCTTGTGGGTGCCGTTGATGAGGACGGAGTTGTACATGGCGTCGATGAGGTCGGCGGCCTCAGGGGTGGAACCTGATGTGACTTTGCGGATAGTCTCCACACGGTGTTCTTTGTCGCCGGGGTTGATGCGCTCAGGGCTGTAGCCGCCATAGAAATCAACGTTGAACCGCAGCCCGCTGACACGTTCTACAACCGGCAGGCAGGTCTCCTCGGTCACACCGGGGTAAACCGTGCTTTCATATACGACGATATCGCCACGCGATATAACCTTGCCCACCACATCGGAAGCGCCGATGAGGGGTTTAAGGTCGGGGCGGTTGTTGTCGTCGACCGGTGTGGGGACAGCGACAACATACACATTACAATGGCGGATATCATCAAGCGAAGAGGTGCAGCGGAAACCGTGATTGTCTATAGCATCCCGCAGCAGGTCGTCCTCCACCTCAAGGGTGTCGTCGTGACCCTGCATAAGGGCGTCGACGCGGCGGCTGTTGATATCAAAGCCGACCGTCGGGAACTTGGTGGAGAAGAGGCGTGCCAGGGGGAGGCCTACATAGCCGAGGCCCACCACACATATCTTTATGTCACTCAGTTTAATCATATCAGCGAAGCAACTGTTTCTATTTCTTCATCTGTCATATAGGGGTGCATGGGGAGCGAGAGGACGGTCTCGGTGAGTCGTTTTGCCACGGGGCAGGGTTTCTGTCCGAGGTGGGCAAAGGCTGTCTGTTGACTCATAGTGCGGGGATAGTAGACCATCGAGGGAATGCCGGCAGCCTTGAGGCGGGCCTGTATCTCATCACGGTTGTCTGCCTGTATGGTGTATTGAGCCCAGGAGGAGGTGCACCATCCCATTTCAACGGGGACTTTGGGCGTTTTTACTTTGTCTTGCAGCAGGTGGTTATATTTTTCTGCCACACGGTTCACCGCTACCAATTCCTCGTCGAAGCGACGAAGTTTCACTTGAAGTATAGCGGCTTGTAGGGTATCGAGACGCGAGTTGAGACCGACTCGGACGTTATCATATTTGTCGGTGCCTTTACCGTGGACACGGAGGGAGCGTATCAGGTCGGCATAGTTGTCACTGTTGGTGAAGAGAGCACCACCGTCGCCGTAACATCCTAATGGTTTGGCAGGGAAGAACGAGGTAGTGCTGATGTCACCAAAAGAGCAGTTCCTACTTCCATCATATAGCATACCGCCAAAGCCCTGTGCACCATCCTCGATAAGCAACAAGCCATATATATCACAGAGTTCTCGGATATGATCATAGTCGGCAGGACGCCCGAAAAGGTCAACAGCAATCACCGCTCGTAAAGTATACTCTGTGTTTTGGTTAGTCTGAACTTTATTGAGCAAGTCGGCAACATCGATGTTAAACGTATCCTTGTCCACATCGACGAATATCGGCGTGGCTCCAACCATCGCCACAGCCTCGGCAGTGGCAAAGAATGTGAAGTCGGGCACAAAGACAGCATCGCCAGGGCCTATGCCGAGAGCCATCAATGCCAGCCGCAAAGCATCGGTGCCATTGGCACAGGAAATACAATGTTTTACGCCTACATAGTCGGCTAACTGCTGTTCAATCTCGGCTACTTGTGGCCCCATGATATAGGCACCCGAGGATGCGACGCGGAGCATCGCCTCGTCCATTTCGGCCTTCATAGCCTCGTACTGTCTATGTAAATCGCGGAACTGCATGGTTGGTTATTCTTCTACTTTTCCGATGATTTTAGCGGGCACACCGGCCACGATGGCGTAGTCGGGCACGTCCTTGGTCACCACGGCACCGGCACCCACCAGAGCGTGGCGTCCGATGGTGTGGCCGCAGACGATGGTGGCGTTGGCTCCAATAGAGGCACCCTCCTTGACCAGAGTGCGCTCGTAGTGGCCGTTGGCCGGGCGGTCGAGGCGCGGCATGAGTACGTTGGTGAACACGCAGCTGGGGCCGAGGAAGACGTTGTCCTCTATTTCGACACCTTCGTAGACCGAGACGTTATTTTGTATGCGGACGCCGTTGCCGATGTGGACATTGGGGCCGATATTGACGTTCTGTCCCAGCGAGCAGCGTTCGCCCAGCACGGCGCCTTTCTGCACATGGCAGAAGTGCCACACCTTGGTACCTTTGCCCAGCACTACGCCTTCGTCGACGTAGGAACTCTCGTGTATGAACACTTCCTCTACCATCCGAATGGGTGTTTAGTCAACGGGTACTTGGCCATGGGGTGATAGTCACCCTTGAGGCCGATGGGTTCGGCATGGCGTATGTCGTAGACAGTCTTGATGCACTCTCTGGCTTCGCCGATACGGAAACCGCGACCGGCAAGCACCTCCTCATAGCTGCGTGTATGCAGGTCTGTAAATCCCTGACTGAACTCGAACTCCTCGCCGTCGACAGTGATGCTGCGATAGCTGCCGGAGTGTCCTTCGGGCAGGTGGTCGCCGTTGATGCTGAGGAAGTAGCGCACGCGGGCCTGCTTCATCTCGAGGTAGCCTGCCACACGGTCGTGACTGCTCACATGTACTATATTCTTCTGCACTGGGCCAAATACCCACTGAAGCATGTCGTAGAAATGGACACCAATATTTGTGGCCACACCGCCACTCTTCTGTATCTGGCCTTTCCACGAAGTGTAGTACCAATAGCCGCGGGGCGTGATATAGCTGAGGTCGACATCGTAGACCTTGTCTTTCGGTCCGTCTGAAATTTTCTTTTTCAATGCAACCACCGATGGGTGCAGACGGAGTTGGAAGATTGTATATGCATTATGGCCTGAAGCTCGTTCAATCTCTTCCAAGGCGTCGATATTCCATGGACTCAGTACAACAGGCTTTTCGCAAATAACGTCGCAGCCGAGACGAAGTCCATAGCGTGTATGCGCATCATGCAGGTAGTTGGGCGAGCATACAGAGAGATAATCAATTTTGCCTCCCTCAGACAGTATTCTGTTGTTGTGACGGTCGAAGAGTTCCTGTTCGGTGAAGAACGATGCCTTGGGGAAGTAACTGTCCATTATGCCGACGGAGTCATTCTTGTCATATGCTGCCAAAAGGTTGTTGCCAGTCTCTTTGATGGCACGCAGATGGCGTGGTGCGACATAGCCGCCGACTCCTATAAGTATAAAGTTTTTCATCTTTCAAGATTTGAAATGCAGCGGCGCAGTCCGTCGCTCCAATGGGGTATTTCTTGATGAAACGTCAGTTTGAATTTAGTCTTGTCCAGCACCGAATAAGCCGGACGTTTCACCGGTGAAGGATATTCGTCGCTGTGGCATGGCAGCACACGGCAGTCGGTATTTCCGCTCTGACGTGCAATCTCATGGGCAAAGTCGTACCAGGAACAGACGCCCTCGTTGGCATAATTATAGGTGCCGCCATGCTCCAATTGATTGTTCTCTATAATATTGAATATAGCGCGCGCGAGATCGCCGGCATATGTCGGCGTCCCTGCCTGATCGAACACGACCGTCACCTGTGGTTTCTCGGCCGTCAACCGGCGCATAGTGAGCAGGAAATTCTTACCATACTCGCTGTATAGCCACGACGTGCGCAATATGATGGTGCGGCTGCATCGACGAGCAGCTTCCTCACCGGCCAGCTTTGTGCGTCCGTAGGCGCCAGTGGGGTTGGGAGCCATGTCTTCAGTGCAAGGGATGTTGTACATCGTGCCTCCAAAAACATAGTCTGTCGAGATATGTATCAACGAACCACCCACACCCTCCATAGCATCGGCCAGATAACCGACAGCATCGGCATTGAGACGCATGGCCGCAACCTCGTCGCTCTCGGCTTTGTCCACATTGGTGTATGCTGCACAATTCACTACAAGCTGTATACCATGCCGATTGACAAATGACTCGACAGCCTGACGGTCGGTGATGTCGAGTTCATCGACATCGGCGAAAAACCATTCATGCCGCGACTGCGGAGCCAGCAGACTCATATGTGTACCAAGTTGCCCACGGCTGCCTGTTACAAGAATTCTCATACGGTGAATGGTGTGTTGAAGTCGTTGAACATTGGATGATGGCGATCTTTCTCCGAAAGCAAAGCCTCACTGTGGGCGATGCGCCAATCGATAGCCAACGTCGGATCGTCCCATGCGATGGCTCCTTCGGCTTCAGGATGATAGTATTCATCGCATTTGTACTGGAATACCGCCACATCGCTCAGCACCGCGAAGCCGTGTGCTATGCCTTTCGGCATAAAGAACTGAAGCTTGTTGTCGGCCGAAAGTTCCACAGCCACATGCTGTCCGTAGGTTGGCGACCCTTTGCGTATGTCGACTGCCACATCAAGCACCTTGCCTTCCACCACTCGCACAAGCTTGGCCTGCGCAAAGGGCGGTTTCTGGAAATGCAGCCCGCGCACCACTCCACGCGAAGAGCGCGATTCATTGTCCTGCACAAAGCCGACCTCGATACCGGTCTGCTCCCGGAAGTCACGGGCATTATAGCTTTCGAAGAAGTAACCACGGGCATCGCCGAACACTCGCGGTTCTATGATGAGTACACCGTCTATGTTGGTCTTGCTGACAGTCATTGTTCGGCGAGTTTAAGCAGATATTGTCCATATTGGTTCTTAGCCATGGGCTGAGCCAGGCGCCGCAAGTCGTCGGCCGAAAGCCATCCCTGCTCGAAGCCTATGCTCTCAAGGCATGCCACTTTCAAGCCTTGGCGTTTCTCTATCACCTCGATAAACGTCGATGCTTCGGCCAGCGAATCGTGTGTGCCGGTGTCGAGCCAAGCAAATCCGCGACCCATAAGCTGCACGTTCAGTTCACCGTCGTTGAGGAATGCCTGGTTGACGCTTGTAATCTCCAGTTCGCCGCGGGCACTGGGCTTCACGTTCTTGGCCACCTCGACCACCTTGTTCGGATAGAAGTAGAGTCCCACCACAGCATAATTGCTCTTGGGTTCCTTCGGCTTCTCTTCGATGCTGAGCACCCGTCCCTGGGCGTCGAATTCGGCCACACCGTAACGTTCGGGGTCGGCCACCCAATAGCCGAACACCGTTGCCTTGCGTTCCTTCTCGGCATTCTCCACCGCCTGGCGCAGCATGCGGCCAAGGCCGTTGCCGTGGAAAATATTGTCACCCAGCACGAGGCAGACGTCGTCGTCGCCGATGAATTGCTCGCCGATGATGAATGCCTGCGCCAGACCGTCGGGCGAGGGTTGCTCGGCATAGCTGAAGTGCACACCGAAGTCGCTGCCATCGCCAAGCAGACGCTTGAACCCTGGCAAGTCGTACGGGGTCGATATGATAAGTATGTCACGTATGCCCGCAAGCATAAGCACGCTGATGGGATAATAGACCATCGGCTTGTCGTAGATGGGCAGCAACTGTTTGCTGACCCCTTTGGTTATAGGATAAAGGCGGGTGCCTGAGCCACCCGCCAATACGATGCCTTTCATCTGATTGGTTTTAGTTTCGTTATTGTTTTATTCGTTTGAAGCGTCGCTCTCTTCGCCGTAGCCATAACCGTAGCCGTAACCGTAACCATAGCCGTAGCCGTAACCGTAGCCATAGCCGTAGCCATAACCATAGCCGTAGCCGCCATAGCGCTTCTTGATCAGAGGCACGTCGGTCAGCACCACAGCCATATTTTTGAAGCGGCCCTTGTCGGCCATCTCCTGGATGAATGGCAGCGAGCTCTTGTTCAGGCGGCCCACACGCATGATATAGGCTGTCAGGTCGGCCACACGGTTGATGATGGCGGCGTCGGCCACAATCTGGGCGGGCGTCGAGTCGAATATGATGTAGTCGTAGTGGGCACGCAGGTATTTCACCAGACGGTCGAGCTTGTCGCCCATCAGCAGCTGGGTGGCATTGGGCGGCGTCTTCTCGCAGACGATGTAATCCAGATGGTCGCTTGTCTCGCTGTGCATGATGTATTTCTCGAAGTTGTCGTCCTGGTCGAGCAGATAGTGGATAAGGCCCATACGGTTGTGGCGGTCGATAGTCTTGGAGAGACTGCGCTTGCGCAGGTCGAAGTCGATCAGCATGGTGCGCTTTCCGACGTAGGCCAGCGAGAGGGCCAGGTTCAGAGCCGTGTAGCTCTTACCCTCGCCAGGGGTTGTCGAGACGGTCTGTATCACCTTCTGATCGTCTTTCAGGAAGAAGGGGATGTTCGAGTGCAGCAATCGGAATGCTTCCGTGACCACATCGGTACCGTTGGCCGTGACGATGATTTCGTCGTTGGCGCGGGCAGCGGGCTTCTCCGGAATCTCGCCCAATACCGGCAGGTTGGTCTGGCGCTCCACATCCACCTTGGACCTTAGCTTGGTGTCGAAGAAACTGATGGCGAACATGACGAGTGCCGGCAGGGCAAGGCCGATGACCAGAGCCACCAGGGCGAACATCATCATGCGCGGAGCCGTCAGTGTGGTGAGTGCGGGTTCGACCACCTTGGCATTGCTGATGGTGACGGCCAGGTTCATGGCTGTCTCCTCGCGCTTGCTCAGCAGGTAGAGGTAGAGTTCCTCTTTGATTTTCTGCTCACGTGTGACCTCGGCCACAGCCTTGGTCTGCGTCGGCATGGCAGCCAGCTGGCCACGGGCACGGGCCTCTTGGTTGCGGGCATCCTGCAGACGCACGGTGGTGTTGTTGAGCAGATTGTTGATGGCCGAAGCGATGGCGGCATAGAGGTCGTCCATCTGCTGCGTCAGCTGGCGCACCTGCGGGTTGTTGGCACCGGCGGTGTTCATCTGGCGCTTGCGGTTGTTGACGACGTTGTTATACTGGGCAATCTGATTCTGGATGGCGGGGTCGCTGATGCCCACCTGTGCGGGGAAGATATCGCCCTTGTTGGTCGGGTCGTCGGCATAGCTCTTCATCTGGCGTATCAGCTGCAGCTCGACTTCCAAGCGGTTCACCTCGTCGCCGTAGCGGGTACCGGTCTGCAGGATCTGCGACGAGGCACCGGCCAGCTCTCCGAGACCCGACGAGCGCTTGATGTTCTCCACCTTCGAGTCCACCACGTCGAGTTCGCCGCTTATCAGGGCGATACGCTCGCTGATGAAGCTGTTGGTCTTTTGGGCCACTTTGTTCTTGTCCTCGACGGCATCGTCGTTGTAGACCGAAATCAGGGTGTCGACAATCTGGTTGACGCATTCCTTGTTAGGGCCTTTATAGCTGATGCTCAAGATGGAAGCCATCTTGTCCACACGGCTCACCGTGAGGTTTTTAATCATGTTTCGGGCCATCGGGAACACCTCGTTGACGCCGATGTTGTAGGTCACACCCAAACACTTGTCGTCCTTGAAGTCCTTGGTTTTCTCGATGCTGAAGTACACGGTGTCGTCGAGGTTGATGGTCTGTCCGTATTCAGCCGTGCCTTTCTTGTCATAGTCTTTGGCCTTGAACTCGAATTTGTTGCCCTCACGAGGCGTCACCTTGAGGTGAAGGCTGAGCTCGCGGTCTTCTTTCAGGTCGTGCACGGTGATGGCCAACGGGGCGTCGTTGAAGTAGGTCACTTTACGGGTCAGATCGTTGCGGTTGCAGTAGTACTGCAGGTTCAGACGCGTGATGACCTGGCTCATGAGCGACGACGAACGCAACATGTAAATCTCGTTCTCGAGCGAGAGGTTGGAGTTGTCCATACCCATGTTGTTCAGGATCTGGTCCATGTTGCGGTTGCTGTAGCGGTTGCCGTTGTTGTTGTCGCGCACCAGAATGGTGCCCGAGGCCGTGTAGGTCTTGGGCTGGGTTTTGTAGACAAAACCGGCGACCACCAGACACACAAACACCGATATCACAAACCAGTACCAGTTGTTCAATACCATGAACACGATGTCGCGGATGGAGATGGTGCTCTCCGCGCCCTCGCTGCCGGGGTTGACGCCAGGCTGCGTCTGGTTGTTTAGGTTGAGGTTTTCCATTGCCATGATTTATAGTTTTTTTACCCGTTTGCTTTTAGTTTGATTTCGACTGATAGTATTTCGACAGTATGTAGTAGTAGAACACCGAACTGATAACCGACACGATGCTCACCGCACTCGAGATATAGGTCATGGTCATCGGGTCGCGCTCAGCCTGTTTCTTCTTCTTCATGTTGGGCTCCACATACACCACATC
Organism: Bacteroidales bacterium; assembly: GCA_017501495.1. GTDB lineage: Bacteria > Bacteroidota > Bacteroidia > Bacteroidales > P3 > Colimorpha. The sequence goes on from JAFVWV010000124.1 coordinate 14,585, forward strand.
GTTCTGGTGCAGATAGTAGTAAGGCGAGGCGAAGATATCTTTCGACGTGAGGTCGATCTCGCCGATGGTGCGCTGGCCGTTCTCCTCGCGTATGACGGTCACATTGTGGCGCTGGCCGTAGATGGTCAGGTCGCCCACCATGCTCAGTGCCTCGAAGATGGTCAGGCGCTCGCCGGTGGCGACAATCTGACCCGGACGGGCCACGTCGCCAAGCACGCTCACCTTGAAATTCATCAGCTTCACCGTCACCGAGGCATCGATGATGTGCCCTTCGCTCACCAGGCGCTCTTCGATTTCCTTTGCCAGTTCGGCATGTGTCAGTCCAAGCACGTGCATCTTGCCAAGCACCGGGAAAACGATGTCGCCGTCATTGTTGACGAGGTAGCCGCTCACAGCCGATGCGCCCGGATTCATCACCACGCCGTCGGCAACGGCAATCTTGTTGGTCTCCTGGTTGAAGGGGATGGTGGCAGCGGGAGTTTCGCTCTCCACATAGATGCCCAGCAGGTCGTTGGCCTGGATTCCCTTGGTGAACTCGCCGGTAATGGCGGAAGCCGAATCGCGTGCCGCATCGTGGACATACGCCAGCTCGGGCGTGCTCTTGCACGAAGTGGTCATCACCGCTCCGATGGCGGCAAAAAACAGCAGTTTGGTTATATTCAGTTTCATTTCAAAGTGTGTTTTCTTAATATTTCTTCCTGTATATAAGCACAATAGACCTGCACCGTGCATATCTATCGACCTGCAAATATACAAATAAA
>JAFVWV010000125.1 GCA_017501495.1 Bacteroidales bacterium
ATTGCAATCGTTGAAATATCGTTGATATATCGTTGATGTATCGTTGATATGCGCTACCGGTGGCGTGGCGGAAGAGTGTTGGAGGCTGTAAATCTGCAAAAAAGCACGGCAGCAGATTTTTTTCCTGCCAAGGCACAATAAAGCGGTGCATGATGCGTTAATAATGGCAAAAAAAAGAACTGAAAAATGATACTACTCGACATCGCAAACGGCTGGAAGACAGCCATCATGATTGTGGCTATGATAGCCGTGTTCTACTTCTTCATGATCAAGCCGCAGACCGACAAGGCCAAGAAAGAGGAAGCCTACCGCAACAGCCTGAAGCCCGGCGACGAGCTGGTGACGGCCGGCGGCATCCACGTGCGCTTCGTGAGCCGCGACGGTGCCTTTGCCATAGTCGAGGCCGCGCAGGGCTTGAAGATGAAGGTGCAGATCGGCACCCTCGGCCCCGTGCCCGAGCGCAAACGCAAGTGAGAGGCCGATGCAGGCCGCCAAGGCGGTTCATTGCTGATTTTGGCCACTTCAAACCCCATTTATGATTATTTAACATGCAGTGCCGTCCGGGGCTGCATTTTTTTACGTAATTTTGCACGCTTTAACGCCTCGCGCCCGCGTGCGCTTGGGCATTGGGCGTCAAACAGATAACGCAAAAAATAAAATACACAATGAATATAAAAATACTGAACAGACTGACATTGACCGTCGTGGCGGCGGCCTGCAGCCTCGTTGCCTCAGCCCAGGAGGGCAAGGTGCTGCGGCTCTCGCTGCAGGAGGCCGAACAGTATGCCTTGGAGCACAACGCCACAATGCAGAACGCCGACCTCGACATGAAGAAAGCCGAGCTGAGCCGCTGGCAGACCCTGGCCAGCATGCTGCCGCAGGTGCGCGCCGGCTTCGACTACCAGAACATGTGCGGCTACACCATGAACTTCGGCGGCGGCGGCAGCATGATGTCCATGATGCCCGACAGCATCAACATCGGCGGCATGACCGTGCCCATCTCCATCCCGGGCAGCGACACCGAAAGCACCGAGAGCAGCAGCGGCATCAAGATGAACCCCAACGGCACCTTCAGCGTGACGGCCTCGGTGGCGCTGACCGGCGCACAGATTGTGGGCACGATGCTGCAGAATGTGGCCTTGCAGATGACCGACATCACTCGCCAGCAGACCGAGCAGACCACCCGCTCGAACGTCAAGAACATCTACGTCAGCATCCTCGTCATGGAGCAGACCGTCAGCCTGCTCGACTCGAGCCTGGCCAACCTTGAGCGCCTTTCGGCCACGACCCAGGCCAGCGTCGATGTGGGCGCCGCCGAACAGGTGGACGCCGACAAGCTGCAGGTGCAAGTGGCCACCATGAAGAGCAGCATCAACAGCACCCGCCGCTCGCTGCAGGCCCTGCGCAACTCGATGCTGCTGCAGCTGGGCGCCGACGTCGACGCACAGCTCGAACTGACCACCTCGGTAGACGACATACTGAGCGTGGACAACGCCGTGCAGCTGCTCGGCAAAGGATTCGACATCACCCGCAACTACAACTACAAACTGCTGGAGCAGAGCGAGAAAGTGGCGCGCCAGAACGTCACCATGGCGTGGATGGACTGCACCCCCACCCTCTCGGCCTACTACCAGTACAGCGCCAAGACCTACTTCGGCAAGGACGAGGGCTTCAACATGACGCCGCCCAACATGGTCGGTGCCTCGGTCACGCTACCCCTCTTCACCAGCGGCACCCGCACGGCCAAAATCAAGAGCTCGAAAATAGACCTGCAAGAGGCCGTCAACACACGCCGCCAGGCCGAGGACGGACTGCGCGTGCAGTACAACCAGCTGAGCTACGACCTGGCCAGCGCCCTGGAGACCTACGACATACAGACCAAGAACCTCGACGTCACGAAGCGCGTATTCGACAACGTGACCGAGAAATACAAATTCGGCCGTGCCAGCAGCCTTGAGGTGACCACCGCCAGCAGCGACATCATCCAGGCCCAGAGCAGCTACATACAGGCCGTGATGAGCGTCATCAGCGCACAACTGTCGCTCGAAAACCTGATTAACGCAGAATAAAAACGACACAGAGAATATGAACAAAGCAATCAGAACAGCAACCATCGTGCTGGCCGCCCTGAGCCTTGTGGCCTGCGGCGGCAAGGGCGGCAGCGACAAAGCCGCCACCACCACCAAGAAAGAAGCCGAGAAAGTGAAGGTGCAGACCCTCGAAAGCGAGCGCATAGCCAAAAGCCTCGAACTCAGCGCCACCCTCGAAGGCTACGAGACGATGAACATCTCGCCCTCGGTCACCGGCCACATAGAGCACATCTACGTCGAGGTGGGCAGCCGTGTGCAGAAAGGCGCCATGCTCGTGCGCATGGACCAGACGCAGCTCACCACCACACGCATCAACCTGGCTTCGGCCAAGACCGAGTTCGAGCGCGTCAGCGCCCTGAAACAGAGCGGCTCCATCAGCGAGCAGGTCTACGACCAGACCAAGGCCGGATACGACCAGCTGGTCGAGAACGAGAAATTCCTCAACCAGAACACCTTCGTCAAGGCCCAGTTTGCCGGCGTCATCAGCGCCAAGAACTACGAGGACGGCGAGATGTACACCGGCGCCCCCATCCTGACCCTCACGCAGATAAGCCGCCTGAAGGCCATCATCAACATACCCGAGACCTACTTCCCTGTGGTGCGTCAGGGCATGAAGGTCGACATCGAAAGCGACATCTACCCCGGCGAGACCTTCCCCGCCACCATCGAGATAGTCTACCCCACCATCGACCCGCAGAGCCACACCTTCCAGGCCAAGCTCAACATACCCAACGCGAGCGAGAAGATACGTCCCGGCATGTATGTGCGCAGCCGACTGGCCGTTGGCGAGGTGGACGCCATCGTGGTACCCTACCAGAGCGTGCTGAAGCTCACCGGAAGCAATGACCGCTATGTGTTCGTGGCCGACGGCAACACCGCCCGCCGCGTGGCCGTCACCCTCGGCCAGCGCTTCGACGACCGCATCGAGATCACACCCGTCGAGGCCGGCGCCATCAAGAACGGCGACCGCCTTGTGGTCACAGGCCAGGCAAGATTAGTTGATGGTGTAACCCTCGAAATCGTGGAATAATGGCAATATACAAGACAGCAATCAACAAGCCCATCACGACAGGCCTCATCTTCGTGGCCGTCATCGTGCTCGGCCTCTTCTCGCTGACGCGGCTGCCCATCGACCAGATGCCCGAGATGGACCCGCCCTACGTCACCGTCATGACCACCTACGCCGGCGCCAACGCCAGCGAAATAGAAACCAACATCACCAAGCTGGTCGAAAACTCCCTCAACTCGGTCGACGGACTGAAGAACATCACCTCCAACAGCCGCGACAACATATCGGTCGTAAGCCTCGAGTTCGAGTGGGGTTCCAACATCGACGAAGCGCTCAACGACATACGCTCCTACGTCGACCTGCTCTACGACAACCTGCCCGACGGCGTCAGCCGCCCCATGATCCTGAAGCTCAACTCCTCGGCCATGCCCATCATGCAGTACGGCTTCACCGCCAAGGAGAGCTATTCTGGTCTGGACCGCATACTGGAAGACAACGTCGTCAACGTGCTCAACCGCATCGACGGCATCGGCAACATCACCGTCAGCGGCGCCCCCGAACGCTACGTGTACATCGACCTCGACCCCAAACAGCTCGACGCCTACGGCATACCCCTCGAAATGGTGGGCCAGGCCATCTCGGCCAACAACCTCGACCTTGCCAGCGGCACCGTCAAAATGGGCAAAGAGCAGTACCAGATGCGCGTCAAAGGCGAATACATCGAGAGCTCGGAAATTGCCGACATCGTGGTCACCACCACCTACACCGGCAAGCAGGTCTTCGTGCGCGACCTGGCCACAGTGCGCGACACCATCAAGGACCTCTCGCTCGACGAGAAAATCAACGGACTCGACGGCGGCCGCCTCATCATCACCAAACAGACCGGCGCCAACACCGTGCAGATTGCCCGCGAGGTGAAAGCCGAAATGGAACAGATAATGAAGACCATGCCGCCCGACATCGAGGCCACCCTCATCCGCGACGGCTCGGAAGAGATTGTCAACGCCATCAACGGCCTCACAGAGAGTATATTCTACGCACTGCTCTTCGTGGTGCTCGTGGTTCTCGTCTTCCTCGGCAACTGGCGTTCCACCGTCATCATCGCCCTCACCATCCCCATCTCGCTCGTCACTTCGTTCATCTACCTGCTTTTGGCCGACAGCTCGCTGAACATCATCTCGCTGGCCTCGCTCACCGTGGCCATCGGTATGGTGGTCGACGATGCCATCGTGGTTCTTGAGAACATCACCAAGCACATCGAACGCGGCGAGAACCCGCGCGAGGCCGCCATCTGCGCCACCAACGAGGTGTGGACATCGGTCATAGCCACCACCCTGGTGCTTGTGGCTGTATTTGTGCCCCTCACCATGCTGCCCGGCATGATGGGTATCTTCATGAAAGAGCTCGGCTGGATCATCACCATCGTGGTCTGCGTGTCGACTACCGCCGCCATCACCCTCATACCCATGCTCAGCAGCAAGATGCTCAAAGAGCGTCCCTTCTTCCTGAAGAAAGAAGACGAGGAGGCCTACCAGCGCAAGCAGGAACGCAACCTGTGGCGCCGCACCGTCGGCAGCGCATTCGACGCCGTCGACAAATGGTACG
>JAFVWV010000126.1 GCA_017501495.1 Bacteroidales bacterium
CTTGTCACTCCCTTCCGTCGCGGACAAGAGACTGTGGACTTCACCCGCCTCGAAAGCCTTATCGAAAACATTATCGCCGCCGGCGTAGACTATATTGTCGCCCTCGGCACCACCAGCGAAGCTGCCACAATGACCGAAAGCGAGAAATCCGCCGTGCAAGAGTTCATCGTCGAAACCGTCGGAGGACGTAAACCTATCATGCTCGGCCTCGGCGGCAACAATACGCTCAACATCACAGACCAATTGGCTCGAACAAACTTTGACGGCATCAGCGGCATTCTCTCTGTAGCACCGTACTATAATAAGCCGAACCAGCGCGGCATTGCAGCACACTTCCGCTCGGTTGCCGAAGCATCGCCAGTACCGGTCATAATCTACAACGTACCTGGTCGCACCGGTGTAAACATCAGCGCAGAGACGACCCTTACTCTGGCCAATGAATGTCCCAACATAATCGGCATCAAGGAGGCATCTGGCAATATGCAACAGATAATGGACATCCTCCGTTTGCGGCCATCCGACTTCCGCGTCATCTCTGGCGACGACTCTCTGACTTTACCCATGCTCAGTCTCGGTGCCGACGGTGTCATATCTGTCATGGCCAACGCACTACCACAGCAGATGAGCCAGATGGTTCACTTCGCCCTAAAAGGCGACTTCAAACACGCCCTGCCTCTCCACAACCAGATGCTGCCCCTCATGAATGCAATCTTCGAGGAAGGCAACCCTACCGGCATCAAAGCACTGCTGGAAATTCAGGGCTTAATCTACAATGTTCTCCGCCTGCCACTTGTCAAAGCAACAAAAACGCTCTCCAACAAACTCGCCACGCTCTACAATGACCTTAAACAATAAATTAAAAGAAGTACAAGACGAATACCTGCGTCGTATGACCAGCGGCAACGGGCAATTGTTACGCCAAGTCGAAGGATACGTCAGCGCTCGCAGCGGCAAGATGTTGCGGCCCCGCCTTACCCTGATGGCAGCCAAAACTCTTGGCGACGACATCTTTGACTCGCGCCGCACCCTACTTCTGGCCGTAGCAGTAGAGATGCTTCATAACGCATCTCTACTACACGATGACGTAATCGACCACGCCGACAACCGTCGTGGAGCACCTTCCGTCAATGCGCAATGGGGCAATGCGGCCGCCGTTCTCGTCGGCGACTATCTGCTGGCTCAAATCATGCAACTCCTCAATGAACTCGACGACAGCGACGCCGCCCGTCGCATCAACGACACTGTGGCTGCCATGGTAGAAAGCGAACTCTTGGCGCTTGACTTAGGCGGTTGCCCCAAGTCCGAGGAACAATATATTTCAATCATAGACGGCAAGACCGCACGGCTTTTCTCTACCGCCGCCGCTCTTGGCAATCCCGCCTATGAGGAATATGGTCTCCACTATGGCCGCTATTTCCAACTCTGCGACGACATGCACGACGGCGAATCCACCCCTTGGACAAAAAAAATCATAAAACAAGAGCTCGACACACTCCGTTTGCTCGAGTCCAAAGAGCTAAGCCTCGATTTGCCTACCGACCTGCAATAAAAATCCTTTTACCGGTACTAAACTTATAAAATATCCATCAATATGAAGAAGTTTATCATCGCTCTGTTAGCCCTGGCAATGGGCACCGGCCTTATGACACAGAATGCCAAAATGCCACAGAACATCACTCTCAAGACCGTAGACGGCCAAGCGGTCCAATCGTCAGCCATCCAGAACGACGGCAAGCCCGTCATCATCAGTTTCTGGGCCACATGGTGCAAGCCATGCAACCGCGAGCTCAACACCATAAAAGAGATTTACGAAGAATGGCAGGAAGAGACCGGTGTCAAATTGGTGGCAGTATCTATCGACGATGCACGCTCGGCAAGCCGAGTCAAACCACATGTCGACGGCAACGATTGGCCCTATGAGGTTTATCTCGACCAGAACAGTGACCTCAAGCGAGCCATGGGCGTGGTCAATGTGCCTCACACCTTTATCCTCAATGGCGAGGGCGAAATCGTCTGGCAGCACACCGGCTATCAAGACGGTGGCGAGGAGGAACTCATCGAGAAAGTCCGCGAGCTACTCAAATAGCCTCACTCCCCCACAGGACAAAGTAAAAGAGGATATCCGATTGGACATCCTCTTTTTTTAATTGTCGGGGTGAAAAGACTCGAACTTTCGACCCCTTGCACCCCATGCAAGTGCGCTAGCCAACTGCGCCACACCCCGAACAATCAAGGATTTCTCTCTTTCGAAATCGGGTGCAAAAGTACTACTTTTTCCCGATATGGCAAAATATTTTTTTCATTTTTCTTCTATCTCACTATCCAACAGCACGATATTTTTTTCATTCCCTCCAGCATAGTGCATGCAAAAGACACTCACACATGTGCCATCACACACTATTTCGCACCTTCTTCGACAACCACTGCAAGACGTGACTGTCCTGATGCCGAGTTGCAATTGCTATTTCCGCAGACGTTGACAAACGTCAGACTGACAGTCGGCGGAAGCACTCTGTAGAGGTACTCTTGCAGGTTTTGCAGGCGGTTCTCAGTCAGCAACCTGTTGAAAACGGCGTCTGACGTAATATCACACATAAGCTTCATCTCCGCCGACATGCTCGGATTGTCCGTAAGGAAACGCACCAGCGGCTCCAGCCGTTCGATTCCGAACTCGCTCAGTTCCACAGACGCTCCCGGACCAAAAAGGTCATCATAGTACATACTTTGTCCGAGCGACAATTTGTCAAGGCTGACATTCTGTGTAGCCTCGGCAATGAGGTATTCCCCGTCGTTCTTTGTCGTATTGATCTGTTCGTTTTCAGTAAAATAGCCATCCAGATGGTAGGTAATGTCGTAATATTGATCACAGCGGAGATAGAGGCGATAGAAACCTTCATCATCCGTGACGGCGTGCGCCGCTACCAAACCTGCTTGCCATGCAGTGACCTGCACACCAGCCAGAAGGCTGTCGAAGCGGTCCGACACACGTCCTGAAAGCAGCACTCCGTCAAGCGATCCATTGAATGAAAAAAGCTGCGAGTCGGTATCGCTCTCCACCCGTTTCGACACCCAGTAGCCGCAATCGCGCACAGTGTCTATCACCATGTCGAGGTCGTCGGCATCGGCGCTGTTGAGCGGTTCCGGCAATTTCTGCACACGGCAGCGGCCTATCTGGAGCTGCTTTGTGGTGTCGGCTCCATCGCGCAGCGACAGCAGTCGCGTCGAATAGATATTCAGGTAGGCATGGTCTTCGTCATGTCCGTTGGACGAGAAAAGCAGACAGTCGCGATATATCGAAGGAGTCATCTCGTCGTAGCTGGTGTTGATGCGTCCACCGAGATTCACCGGCCGGCTCCACTTTCCGTCTTCGTCGAGCACCGCATACCAGAGGTCATAGCCGCCGAATCCGCGGCGTTTGTCTGCTGCCGAGAAAATCATGATGCGCCCGCTGTTGGTGAAAGTCGGATGCTCCACAGCCAGATTATTCATCTTCAGGCGCTTCACCTTAGCCTTGCCGTCTTCGCGTACATGGTAGAAATAGAGCCTTGAGTTGCCGCGACGGTCGAGCTGTGTGAAATAGAGGTCGCCCGTACCAGGATGGCGCACCACGTAGTTGACCTCGGGCGCCACTCGCGTAATGGTGGTATCGGCCCAAAAGCCGAGCAGATGCCCACCGCTGCGCTGTGCCGTGAGGAGCACCTGCGACGCATAGCAGTAAATGTCGCCGTCGACGATACTCACGCCCGACACCTCGCCTGGCAGCAGGGCCATCTTCTGGTGGTCGGCGGTGAATGCCGACTCTTGAGCCGCGGCGCCGAAACACAGGGCCACGGCCATCGCTATCATAGCAGTCTTCTTCATTTTTTCTTCTTTGTTTTCTTGGCGGCAACTGTTTTTTTCTCTTTGCCGTCTGCCGGTTCGAGTGCCAGCGGCAAAGCTTCGTGCATGCTGCCTATGTAGTGGAATGTCAGTCCTTCAAGATATGCCGGCGTGATGTCCTCAATGTCGCGGCGATTGTCGTGGCAGAGTATCAGGTCGGTGATGCCGGCGCGCTTGGCGGCCAGTATTTTTTCCTTTATCCCGCCCACGGGCGTCACGTCGCCGCGCAGCGTGATTTCGCCTGTCATGGCCACATTGGGGCGCACCTTGCGGTGGGTGAAGACCGAAATCATGGCCACGAACATGGTGATGCCTGCCGAAGGTCCGTCTTTGGGTGTGGCTCCCTCGGGCACGTGGATGTGCACATTGCTCGAATCAATCATCTCACGGCTGACGCCGAAGCGGTCGCCGTTGCTCTTGAGGTATTCGAATGCCAGCGTGGCCGACTCTTTCATCACGTCGCCCAGATTGCCCGTCATGGTGATGGTGCCCTTGCCAGAGCTGAGCGAGCTCTCTATGAAGAGTATCTCGCCGCCCACCGGCGTCCATGCCAAGCCCGTCACCACCCCCTCGCGGGCCTCGCGTTGGCGACGGCTGGAATCGTGTATGGGCAGTCCCAGCACCTCCTTGAGTTCGGCCGGTTCGATAGTGGCCTTGGCCTTGACGCCCGTCTCGGCCATCACCACGCGGTGGCGCACCAGCTTGCTCAGTTGCTTCTCCAGCTGGCGGACCCCACCCTCGCGGGTGTATTCGTTGACCACCTGCGCAATCACCTCGGGGGTGAACTTCAGCCGACGGCGGTCGATCATATTCTCAGTCATGATGCGCGGCAGCAGATGGCGTTTGGCTATCTCCAGTTTCTCGTCTATCACATAGCCGCTGAAGTCTATGATTTCCATACGGTCGAGCAGTGCCGGCGGCACCTCGCCCAGACTATTGGCCGTAGCTATGAAAAAGACGTTCGAGAGGTCGACCTCGACGCCGAGGTAGTTGTCGTGGAAATGGCTGTTCTGCTCCGGGTCGAGCACTTCGAGCAGTGCCGATGTAGGGTCGCCGCTGAAACTGTTGTGCTGCACTTTGTCTATCTCGTCGAGCACAAACACCGGATTGTTCACACCGGCCTTGATCAGTTCCTGCACTATGCGGCCCGGCATCGAGCCGATATACGTGCGTCGATGGCCGCGTATCTCGGCCTCGTCGTGCAGGCCGCCCAGAGCCACACGGCGGTAGGGGCGATCCATGGCGCGTGCTATGCTGCGGCAGATGCTCGTCTTGCCGGTGCCTGGAGGCCCCACGAGGCACAGCACGTTGGCTTCCGTGCTGGTCAGGTGGTGTTCCATGCGCCGCTTCATGACGGCCATGTATTCGATGATGCGTTCCTTGACTTTCTCTATGCCGTAGTGGTCGGCATCCATGATGCGCCGCGCGGCGGCGATGTCCACGCTTCCGTCGGCGCCTTTGTGCCACGGCACCTCGGTCAGTGTTTCCAGGTAGCCTATCTGCATCGAGTAGTCGGGCGACATGGGCGACATCCTTGCCGCCTTGCGCAGTTCTTTTTCGAACAGCTGCTTCACCGGCTCGTCCCATGTAGCCGACTCGGCTTTATGGCGCAACTCCTCGATATCGGGATTGTTGCTGGTGGCGGCCTCGTCGCTGCCGCCTTCGTTCAGTTCTTCCTGTATGACGTCCAGCTGGTGGCGCAGATAGTATTCGCGCTGCTGGCGACCGATGACCTCGCTTGTCTTCTCGTCGATCTCGCGCCGCAGTTCGGCCAGGCCCTTCAGGCCTTCCATGGCTTCGAGCATTGCGTCGACGCGTGCCGGATAGCTCTCGGCCGCGAGGAAGGTGTATTTCGTTGCGGCATCGACCTCAAGGTGCGAAGCGGCGAAGTTGACGAATATCTTGTCGCTTCCGATGCCGCTGAGCATCGGGCCGAGGTCGTCGTCGTTGGTGCGCGAGCGGACAAGTTCGGCGTATTGCGAGCGCAGCTTCTTCACCTTGCGGCGAAACACCTGCGTGCCTATGCCCTCGCTGGTCTCAGGTGCCAGTTCCACGGTGCCCATCATGTACGGTTCGTGTATCGGCACCAGCAGCGAATGGCAGCGCATGACGCCCTGCAGCACCGCCACGGTGACATCCTTGCGGAAGTCGAACACCTTGACCACTTTGGCCACCACACCCACGGGGTAGAGGTCGAGTTCGGTAGGCTCGTCGGCGTCGTTCTTCTGGGTGAACACCAGTATGTGTCCGCCGTTGGTCTTCACGTCGCTCAGCAGGCGGCGCGAGCGTTCGCGGCTGGCGGCGATGGGCAGTATCACCCCCGGCAGCAGCACCTGGTCCATCACCGGCAACACCGGCATCTCGCCGCCGATGGTGTCGTCGCGCAGCAGCAGGTCCTCGCTGTCTTCATCTATCACGGGCACTATGTCGGCCCTTATATTCATACCTTTGGCGAACAATTCTCCCAGCTCGTCGAAGGTCACAAATTTCTCCTTTTTCTTCATAATAGTTATTCTCTATAACGCAAAACACACTAAAATGTTTCACGCCATATAAAATAATATATCAAAAAACGTGCCAATCCGACGGCAGTGGTAGAAGGGGTGCGAGGCGCCGGCCCGTCATTCAAGCACAAGGCGGCGCGTAGCTGAGCGGCCGTCTGCCGTCGCGACGACGACATGGTATATGCCGTGCGGCAAGTCGGCGGTGCCGATGGTGGTGCGAGCGGCGCGGAGAGTGGCGGAGTAAACCGTGCGACCCTGCGGGTCGAAGAGGGTGAGGGTGGCCGGCAGGGCGTCGGTAGCCACCTCGAACAGTCCAATATTAAAGGTTACGCCCCGCAGGGGCATAAGACATTGTCTTTTATGCCACTGCGGGGCGTGAATCAAGCGGGCGTTGCACAGGCAGCGGCGTCCTTGCCTATGCTCTTGTGTCCACTGCGCGGAGATCACCGCGCCGCTTCTCCGCTGGGCTTGCGGACGGGCTCGCTGGTGAGGCCTACGCCGAGCTTCTTGAAGATCTTGCGGTCCACCTCGCTGGTCATGACGGTGGTGTGCATCTGCTTGTCGATATAGTTTACGAAGGCTTGGTTGACGAGGCGGGTGCCGCCGGGGGTGGGGTAGTGGCCGGTGAAGTACCAGTCGCCGGGGTGGTTAGGACAGGCTTCATGCAGTCCTTCGATGCTTTGGAAAACCAATTCGACAGGAGCCTGCATGTCCTCGGGGCGGAGCATCTCCACAATCTTACGGTTGATTTCCTCGACGGAGAAGGGCTCATAGATGGCACGCATGCGGTTCTGCATCTCTTCATTAGGACGCTTTAACTCTTCTTTGCAGGCCTGGTAGGTGTCGGCTACCAGCTGTCGCATGCCTCGTTCCTCGATGAGGGCCATCGTGGCGCGGAAGGCACAGAACTCCTCCAGGCGCGGCATGTCGATGCCGTAGTAGTCGGGGTAGCGTATCTGCGGAGAGCTGCTGACCATCACGATTTTCTTGGGGTGCAGCCGGTCGAGAATCTTGAAGATGCTCTCGCGCAGCGTGGTGCCTCGCACAATGCTGTCGTCGATGATGACGAGGTTGTCCTCGTAGGGCCGCAGGGAGCCGTAGCTGATGTCATAGACGTGGGCGGCGAGGTCGTTGCGCTCGCTGTTGTCGGCGATGAAGGTACGCATCTTGATGTCTTTCCATACCACTTTTTCTGTCCTCACCTCGTCGTGCAGTTTACGGAAGCCGTCGGTGATGCCGTAGTAGGCCACCTCGGCGGTGTTGGGGATGTAGGAGAAGACGGTGTTCTCGATGTCGCCATCGATAACACGCAGGATGGCGGGAGTCAGCAGCTCTCCCAGTCGTTTGCGTTCCTGATAGATGTCGCGGTCGGAACCTCGGCTGAAGTATATGCGCTCGAAAGAACAGGCGCTCAGTTGCATGGCGGGCATAATCTGTTCCAAATTACTTTCACCGTTGCGTCGCACGATGAGGGCCTCGCCGGGCATCAACTCGTGGATATCGTCACACTGGAGGTTGAAGGTTGTCTGCAGCACGGGGCGCTCGCTGGCCACAGCCACTATCTCGTCGTTGCGGTAGTAGAACGCCGGACGGATGCCCCAGGGGTCGCGTACGGAAAACATCTCGCCACTGCCCGTGAGGCCGCACATCACGTAGCCGCCGTCGTAGTGTTCCATCGTGGTACGCAGCACATTGGCCATCTCCACATGGTCGTCGATATAACTCGTGATGTCGATGCCTTCAAGCCCCTTGACTTTTGCCTCCACAAAGAGTCGCTCCACTTCGCGGTCAAGGCGGTGCCCCATCAGCTCCAGCGTGAGGTAAGAGTCGCCGTAGATACGCGGTGACTGGCCCTGGGCGGTGAGGAATTGGAAGACCTCGTCGATGTTGGTCATGTTGAAGTTGCCGCAGAGGCAGAGGTTCTTGGCGCGCCAGTTGTTGCGGCGCAGGAAGGGATGCACATATTGCAATCCACTCTTGCCTGTGGTGGAATAGCGCAGGTGACCCATCAGCAATTCGCCGGCCATCTCCTCTGTCACACGGGAGAAAACCTCCGTGATAGCGTCCTTGCCCTCGGCCCTCTCGCGGAACATATACTCTGTGCCGGGCTCGTTGGTCAGGCTCACCGATGCGATGCCGGCGCCCTCTTGACCGCGGTTGTGCTGCTTCTCCATCATCAGGTAGAGCTTGTTGAATCCGTAGGCCCACGTGCCGTACTTCTGAACGTAGTAGTCGAGCGGCTTCAGCAGGCGAATCATCGCTACGCCGCATTCATGCTTTAGCTGTTCCATATCAGAGGCAGGCTTTGAGGAACGACATAAACAGCGGGTGTGGATTCAGCACCGACGACGAGTATTCGGGGTGGAACTGCGTGCCGATATACCAGCGTTTCTCAGGTATCTCCACTATTTCCACCAGATTGGCGGCGGGGTTGATACCCACACACTTCATACCCTTTGCCTCATATTCTTTCTTGAAGGCATTGTTGAACTCATAGCGATGACGGTGGCGTTCCTTGATAAGCGTCTCTTTGCCGTAGGCCTCGTAAACACGGCTTCCTTCTTTCAGCTGGCAGTCGTAGGCACCGAGTCGCATGGTGCCGC
>JAFVWV010000127.1 GCA_017501495.1 Bacteroidales bacterium
CTTGAGGTCCTGAATGGCGCTCTGCACGTTGACTGCCTGTGCACTTGCGCTTGCTGCGAAAGCCGTGAGGGCCACAATCATGCCAATTTTCTTCAGTTTCATAACTTTATTTGTTTGAGGGTTTATTCTTCGTTGTTGTTTTCTGTATTAGTATCGCTTTCGGCGGTTTTATTGCTTTCGGGTGCAATATTTTCTTCTGCGGGCATTCCGTCGGGTGTTTGTCCGGCCTGCTCTTCCTCGGTGTCGTCGGTGGGCACCTTGGTGATAGAAGCTATGTAGTCTTTGCCGCGCAGGTCTATGAGTTTGACGCCCTGTGTGGCACGGCCGAGCACACGCAGGTCGGCCACCTTCATACGGATGGTGATGCCGCTACGGTTGATGATCATCAGGTCGTGGTCGTCGGTGACGTTGGTGACAGCCACCAGCGAGCCGGTCTTTTCGGTGATCTGCATGGCTTTGACGCCCTTGCCGCCGCGGTGCAGCGTGGCGCGATAGTCGCGCAGTTCAGAGCGTTTGCCGTAGCCGTGCTCGGTGACCACAAGCAGGTTCTCGTCTTCGCTGGGCAGGCAGAGCATGTCGATGGCGGCATCGTCGTCGCCGTCGAGGTCCATACCCTTGACACCGCTGGCGCCACGGCCCATCGTGCGGAATTCTTTTTCGGGGCATATCATCACCTTGCCTTTCTTCGATGCGATGAGCATGTAGCTCTCGCCGTCGGTGAGGCGGGCGGTGAGCAATTCGTCGCCTTCGCGGATGCCGACGGCTATGATGCCGTTGGTGCGCGGACGCGAGTAGGCCTCGAGGGTGGTCTTCTTGACGATGCCGTTCTTGGTGCACATTACTATGTGGTGGTTGCCAACATATTCGGCGTCGCTGAGGGTCTCCACGTTGACATAGGCCTTCACCTTGTCGTTGGGGTCGATGTTGATGCAGTTGAGGATGGGGCGTCCCTTGCTGTTCTTTTCGCCCTCTGGCACCTCGAAGGCGCGCATCCAGTAGCAGCGTCCCTGCTCGGTGAATAAGAGCAGGTAGTTGTGGTTGGTGCAGGTGAAGATGTGCTCCACGAAGTCTTCGCTGCGTACGGCGCTGCCCTTGGCGCCCACGCCGCCGCGGCTCTGTGTGCGGTATTCGGCCAGCGGTGTGCGCTTGATGTATCCCTTGTGGCTGATGGTGATGACCACCTGCTCGTCGGGGATGGTGTCTTCGACGCGGAATCCAGCGGCGTCGTATTTGATGATGGTGCGGCGCTCGTCGCCGTATTTCTCTTTCAGTTCCTGGAACTCCTGCTTGATGACCTGCATCAGCACGTTGTGGTCGCCGAGGATTTCCTTGCAACGCTCGATGAAGCGCATCTTTTCGTCGTATTCGTCCTGCAGTTTCTGGTGCTGCAGGCCCGTAAGCTGGGCGAGGCGCATATCCACGATGGCTCGGGCCTGCGGCTCGGTGAACTGGTAGCGGTCCATCAGTCCCTGTCGGGCCTCGTCGGGGGTCTTGCTGGCGCGGATGAGGGCCACAATCTCGTCAATGATGTCGATGGCGCGCAGCAGGCCTTCGAGGATGTGGGCGCGGCGCATGGCCTCGTCCATCTCGAATTGCGTGCGGCGTGTGACCACATCTTCGCGGTGCTCGACGAAGTTGGAGATGAGCTCTTTGAGGTTCAGAAGTTTCGGACGGCCGTGAACCAGAGCGATATTGTTCACCGCAAAACTCGACTGCAGCTCGGTGAGCTGGAAGAGTTTGTTCAGTATGACGTTGGGCACTACGTCGTGGCGCAGCACGTAGACGACGCGTATGCCATCCTTGTCGCTCTCGTCGCGTATGTCGGTGATACCCTCGATTTTGCCTTCTTTCACGAGGTTGGCGGTCTTCTTGATCATCTCGGCTTTGTTGACGCCGTAGGGGATGGTCGAAGCCACAATGAGGTTGCGTCCTTTGGAGTCTTCTTCGATTTCGGTGATGGCACGGATGATGATGCTTCCGCGGCCGGTCATATAGGCCTCGCGCACACCGTTGTAGCCGTAGATGATGCCGCCCAGCGGGAAGTCGGGGGCCTTGACGTACTGCATCAGCTCTTCGATGGTGATGTCGGTATTGTCGATATAGGCCATGCAGCCGTCGAGGCATTCACTGAGGTTGTGGGTCGGCATATTGGTGGCCATACCTACGGCGATGCCGTTCGAGCCGTTGACGAGCAGGTTCGGTATCTTGGCCGGCAGCACAGTGGGTTCCTGGCCTTCGTTGTCGTAGGTGGGCATCATGTCGACAGTGTTCTTGTCGATGTCGGCTACCAGTTCGTTGCTTATCTGTTTGAGGCGGGCCTCGGTGTAGCGCATGGCTGCGGGCGAGTCGCCGTCGATGGAGCCGAAGTTACCCTGACCGTCGACCAGCGTGTAGCGCATGGACCAGTCCTGCGCCAGGCGCACGAGGGCGCCGTAGATTGACGAGTCGCCGTGGGGGTGGTATTTACCCATGACATCGCCGACGATGCGGGCCGACTTCTTGGTGGGGGTGTTGTAGAGGATGCCGTTCTCGTTCATCGAGTAGAG
The DNA here is from genome assembly GCA_017501495.1 of Bacteroidales bacterium. GTDB lineage: Bacteria > Bacteroidota > Bacteroidia > Bacteroidales > P3 > Colimorpha. Next base: position 2,547 of record JAFVWV010000127.1, read on the forward strand.
AATGCGGCGGTGTACAGGCTTGAAGCCGTCGCGTACATCGGGCAGGGCTCGGGCGACGATGACCGACATGGCATAGTCGATGTAGGCCGTCTTCATCGTGGTCTCTATATCGACCCTTGTGATTTTTTCATTGTCTGAAACCATCAGTCCTTTATTATTATATTATTGTTTTCCATTTATTTATATTGGCATACGTCTTGAGTGCCAAAAAACAAAGATACAAAAAAATCTTTTAATGCCGCCAAAAATTGTCGGCCTTTTTCAACTTTTTATAAACAGTCGGCGCCAACCCTTCCGCTTACCGCCCGCCATCGAGGGAACCAAATGCACTCCAAACAACGCAATACCCTATAAATCAGCACATAACAAAAAGCATTCAAAAATTCATCAACACGATGAAAAAACACCCATTTTCCGCCTTTATAACATTCAGATACTCAGATATATATACTGACCATCTCTTACTCTTCGCTATACCTCCTCCTTATATGCGCTATGACAACATTTACTTTTATAAGACATGGTATATGGATGATAAGTCGGAGAGATATCGAAGACAGGTCGAACGTCGGTTGCACTGACACTTCCGGTCGTCACGACGCAGCTATTCACATACAGTTGTTGAGAAAAAAAGTTGGCATGGAAGTTGCAGGTGATTTATTTGTAGTAATTTTGCACCGCGAACCGGAAGCAACGGTCCGCCGAAAGAAAACAAAAAGAAGAAAGGACAATAAATGGACGCCAACGTAACCGAAAACACACGGAAAACCACCAACTTCAGTCGCGACGAGGCCATGCGCCTCAAGAACGGCGGCATCGGAGTGGAGCACCTCTTCCTCGGCATGATGCGAGTGCCCGAGAGTTCGGCTCTGGCCATGCTGGCAGCCCTTGGGGTTGACTGCAACGACGTCAAAGAGCGCCTCGAACGTCATGTCAGCCAAGCCAGCGCCGATATACGCTACGCTTCCGACAGCGAGATACCCATGCTGCGGCAGACCGAGAAGGTGCTGAGACTGAGCTACCTCGAGAGCATCAAGCTCAAGGCATCCGAAATACACACATACCATATAATCTTGGCCATACTGCAGGAAGGCGACAACCTGGTGAGCAATCTGCTGCAGAAAGCTGGCGTCGACTACGCACGGTTTGCCAAGGTGGTTCGCGGACAGACCGGCGCCGCCGACACGGCCGACTCCCCCCTACCCGACTTCAGCGCTCAGACCAGCGAGGACGACAACGACGATCCCTTCGCCGACCCCGACCTCGAATTCAGCGCCGCCAAGGCCAAACCCGCCAAGGGCAAGAGCGGTACCCCGGCACTCGAAAACTTCGGCCGCGACCTGACCAAGCTGGCCGAAGACGGCAAGCTCGACCCCATCGTGGGACGCACAAAGGAGATGGACCGCATAGCGCAGATACTCAGCCGCCGCAAGAAGAACAATCCAATACTCATCGGCGAGAGCGGCGTGGGCAAGAGCGCCATCGCCGAAGGTCTGGCTCTGAGAATAGCCGAAGGCAACGTGCCGCGCACCCTATACGGCAAACGCCTGATGAGCCTCGACCTGGCCAGCCTCGTGGCGGGCACCAAATACCGCGGACAGTTCGAAGAACGCATGAAAGCCATCATCAACGAACTGGAGCAGCACCCCGAAATCATCATCTTCATCGACGAGATACACACCATCGTCGGCGCCGGCTCGGCCAGCGGAAGCCTCGATGCAAGCAATATGTTCAAACCCGCGCTCTCGCGTGGAACCATACAATGCATCGGCACCACCACCCTCGACGAATACCGCCAATATATAGAGAAAGACACCGCCCTTGAGCGCCGCTTCCAGAAGGTGCTCGTCGAGCCTGCCACCGCCGAGGAGACCCTCGAGATACTGCAGAACATAAAGGACAAATACGAGGAGCACCACATGGTGCGCTTCAGCGACGAAGCCCTCGAAGCCTGCGTCTCGCTGACCGAGCGCTATGTCAGCGACCGCCTGCAGCCCGACAAGGCCATCGACGCCCTCGACGAAGCCGGAGCCCGTGTGCGCATCGCCAATGTGCACGTGCCCGACGACATCGTGAAGCTCGAAAAGGAGGTAGCCGACGTCGAGGCCAAGAAGAAAGAGGTGCTGGCCGACAAGCGCTACAGCGAAGCCGCCCAGTACCGCGACCAAGAGCGCGACCTGCGGGCCAAACTGGCCGACATGAAGCGCCAATGGGAGACCGACGAGCGCGAACGCCGTGTGACGGTCGGCGCTCAAGACGTTGCTGCCGTGGTGGCCATGATGACCGGAGTGCCCGTCGAACGCATTGCCGAAAGCGAACAAGGCCGCCTGCTCTCGATGGAGAACGAGCTCCGCGGCTCGGTGGTCGGACAGGACGAAGCCATCAGCCAGATTGCCAAAGCCATCCGCCGCAACCGCGCAGGCCTCAAAGACCCCAACCGCCCCATCGGAAGCTTCCTCTTCCTCGGCCCCACGGGCGTCGGCAAGACCTACCTCACCAAAATACTGGCTAAATACCTCTTCGACAGCGAAGCATCCATGATACGCATCGACATGAGCGAATACATGGAGAAATTCGCCGTCAGCCGCCTCATAGGAGCGCCTCCGGGATACGTGGGCTACGAGGAAGGCGGCCAGCTGACCGAACGCGTGCGCCGCAAGCCCTACTCCATCGTGCTGCTCGACGAGATCGAGAAGGCGCATCCCGATGTGTTCAACGTGCTGCTGCA
>JAFVWV010000128.1 GCA_017501495.1 Bacteroidales bacterium
TACCGGTAGCGCATATCAACGATACATCAACGATATTTCAACGATATTTCGACGATTTTAATCGTTGATATATCGTTGAAATATCGTTGATGTATCGTTGATATGCGCTACCGGTAGGCTCGAAGAAACATAATTTAACATAACGGCTATACAGTGCCCAAAGCTTCCACACGGCCGTTCCTGCGGCATCAACTCGGCAGACGCACTTGAAGCGCACGTCTGCCGCGTCATAACAACCACCTGACATTCAACAGGAAAAACAAATAATTCACATTTGCATGCTCTGATTCGATTTTTATTCGTATCTTTGCACCCGATTATTAAATTATACCCGATATGTCAGACACACTGGTTATAACCCCCACCTACAACGAGAAAGAAAACATCGAAGCCATCATCCGCAAGGTTTTTTCGCATCCCAAAGAGTTCGACATGCTTATCGTCGAAGACAACTCGCCCGACGGCACGGCCGACATCGTAAAGCGGCTGATGCAGGAGTTTCCCGAGCGGCTGCACATCGTGGAGCGCAAGGGCAAACTGGGTCTCGGCACAGCCTACCTCGACGGTATGCGCTGGGGCGATGAGCACGGCTACGACTACATGATCGAGATGGATGCCGACTTCTCGCACAACCCCGACGACCTGGTGCGCCTCTACGACGCCTGCGCCAGCGGCAAGGGCGACGTGGTGGTGTGCAGCCGCTATGTGGGCGGCAAAATCTCGGTGGTCAACTGGCCTATGACACGCCTGATGATGAGCTACTACGCCTCGAAATACGTCCGCATCGTCACCGGCATGAAGGTATGCGACGCCACGGCGGGCTTCGTCTGCTGGAGCCGCCGCGTGCTGGAGAAGATGAAGTTCGACAAGGTGAAGTTCGTCGGCTACGCCTTCCAGATTGAGATGAAGTACACGGCCACGCGCCTGGGCTTCAAGGTCTACGAGGTGCCCATCATCTTCACCGACCGCGTCCTCGGCACCAGCAAGATGAGCATGAAGATCTTCAAGGAGGCCTTCTTCGGCGTCTTCAACCTCAAGTTCCGCGACTGGAAGAACTATTGAGTTTCCGCTCCTTGTTCTCCTTGCCGCTCCGCGGCAGAAATCTTGTAAATCTTGTAAATTATGCTGACGCAACAACAGATGTACGACCTTATGTATGAGGTTCGCGGGGCAGCCATGGAAGTGTATAATCATTTCGGACCGGGTTTGTTGGAGTCGGTATATGAAAAAGCAATGATTCAAGAATTGACGTTGCGGGGACTGAAGGTTGCGTCTCAGGTGCCCATTTCAATTATGTACAAAGGGGCTGCGATAGGAGATGATTTGCGCTTGGATTTACTTGTCGAGGATGAACTGGTTGTTGAACTGAAGTCGGTGGAAGAAATAAAAGACGTTTATTATAAACAGTTGAGGACCTATTTAAAACTGCTCGACAAGTCAGAAGGTTTGCTGATAAACTTTGGAGAGTACGATTTGAAGAAGGGAATGAGAAGAGTAACGCTTAACGAATATCGGACTGCGTAGCCTCCCGCGAAGCGGAAAAATTTACAAGATTTACAAGATTTCGCGAGCGCAGCGAGCAGGAGAAAAAAAATAAAGATTAACAGAGATAAAGAGATTAACAGAGATAAAATGAAGAAGATACTTATGACACTGGCGGTGCTGCTGATGGCAGCCACCGCATTCGCACAAAACAAACTACTCCAGTGGGACCAGCTGATGGACCGCAACCTCTACCCCCAGCGCCAGATGCGCGGCTTCACCTTCGTGCCCGGCACCAACAAGGTGATGTACCTCAAGGATACCGCCTACATGCTCTTCGACGGCAAGAATGAGCGCGCCATGACCGCCGCCGAGCGCGAGCAGTTCAAGAGCCTCGTATGGCCCGAGCAGACGGACCGTGTGGAGAAGAAGGAGGGCAACCTCTATGTCGACGGCAAGCTGGTGGAGCGCGGCGACGGCTACAATGTCGTCCTCGGCGAGAGCGTGCACCGCAACGAATTCGGCATCAATGGCGGCCTCTTCTGGTCACCCAAGAATAACAAACTGGCTTTCTACCGCATGGACCAGAGCATGGTCGTGGACTACCCATTGGTTAACACCAAAGCCCGCGAGGCCGAGCCCATGCCCATCAAGTACCCCATGGCCGGCATGCAGAGCCACTGGGTCACCGTGGGCGTCTACGAGCCTGCCTCCGGGAAGCTCGTCTACCTCAACACCGCCCGCGACACCACCGTCCACGAGCGCGAGATGTACCTCACCAACGTGGCCTGGAGCCCCGACGAGAAGTACGTCTACATCGCCAAGGTGAACCGCGAGCAGAACCACATGTGGCTCGAGCAGTACGACGCCACGACGGGCGCCTTTATGAAGGTGCTCTTCGAGGAGACCAACCCCCGCTACGTCGAGCCTTGCGAGCCCATGATGTTCACCCCCAAGGGCGACCAGTTCCTCTGGTTTTCCATGCGCGACGGCTACAAGCATCTTTACCTCTACAACCTCGACGGCAGCCTGGTGAAGCAGGCGACCAAGGGCGAATATGAAGTCGAAGAGTTCATCCAGTTCGACCGTAAAGGCGAGAACATATTCGTCTACGCCAACCGCGACAACCTCGCCGGCCGCGACGCCTACCGCGTCAGCCTGAAAGACGGCAAGATGTGGCGCCTCACCCTCGACAGTGGAACCCACAGTGTGGTTCTCAACGAGGATGGCACCAGCTTTGTGGATGTATATTCCTCTGTCGAAGTTCCCGCACGCGCCATGTGGAACAGCGTGAAGTATGGCAAGAACGGCCAATTCAGCAAACATACCGCACATGAGTTCTACCGCGCCGAGAATCCCATGAAGGACTACGCCATGCCCACTGTGAAGCTCGGCACAATCAAGGCTGCCGACGGCAAGACCGACCTCTACTACCGCCTCATAACGCCCCCCGATATGAAGCCCGGCGAGAAGTATCCCACGCTGGTCTATGTCTATGGCGGGCCCCATTCGCAGCTGGTCACCGACAGTTGGCTGGCCGGTGGCAACCTCTACTTCCTCCGCCTCGCCCAGCAGGGTTATGTGGTCTTCACCCTCGACAACCGCGGCACCGACAACCGTGGCTTCGAGTTCGAGAGCTGCACCCACCGTCACCTTGGCGAGATTGAGATGGCCGACCAGATGGAGGGCGTCAAGTTCCTCAAGAGCCTGCCCTATGTGGACGAGAATCGCATGGGCGTCGAGGGTTGGAGCTTTGGCGGCTTCATGACCATCACCATGAAGCTGGCCCATCCCGAGGTATTCAAGGTGGGCTGCGCCGGCGGCCCCGTCATCGACTGGAAGTGGTACGAAATTATGTATGGCGAGCGCTATATGGACACCCCGCAGGAGAACCCCGAGGGCTACGAGGCCAACAGTTTATTGAACAAGGCCAAGAACCTCGAAGGCCGCCTGCTGGTCATCCAGGGTGCCGAGGACAACACCGTGGTGCCGCAGCACAGCACCGAGTTCATCGAGCGCTGCATCAACAACTTCAAGCAGGTCGACTACTTCGCCTATCCCCACCACGAGCACAACGTCCTCGGCCGCGAACGCCTGCACCTCTACCAGAAGATGTTCCAGTACTACGAGGACTTCCTGAAATAATGGCCAGCAAGGACAATAACTATTCCGGAAACTCCGGAAATTCCGGAAATTCCGGTTCCTCCGGCTATTCCGGCCAGTACCGCCGCTACTCCGACGGCACTGCCAGCACCCTGCGCAAGCCTGTTGTCTACACCTCTTTACGTTTTTACCAGCGCAGCGATGTGCTCTACCAGCTCACGCAGGTCTTCTGCCAGCGCTACCTGCCCAAACACGGCGACCGTACCGTAGACCAAATGGTGCAGGCAGCCCGCAGCACCAAGCAGAACATCGCCGAGGGTAGCAGCGACGGGCAGACCTCGATGGAGATTGAACTGAAACTCCTTGGCGTGGCGCGCGGCAGTAACAAGGAGCTGCTGGAAGACTATCAGGATTACCTGAAACGGCACAACCTTGTTGAGTGGCGCGGTTCAAATCCCCGCTTTGAGCAGCTTCATTCCTTCTGTCGCAGCCACAGCATGCACAATGACTACGTGCCCCTCTTCGACAAGATGGACGACGAAGAACTGGCCAACATGGCCATCTGTCTGTGCCATCAGGTGGATTCGGGACTGACGAAATACCTCGAACGCAAGGACCGTGAGTTCACCACCGAGGGTGGCATCCGCGAACGTATGACCGCTGCCCGCCTGGGTCAGCGCGAGAGTCAACGGCAGACCATCGACCGTCAGGCCGCCGAGATAGCGGCCCTCCGCGCCGAAGTGGCCCGCCTCACAGCCCTGCTAAACCAATCCGGAATATCCCCGGAAACCCCGGAAATTCCGGAAATTCCGGATAATCCGGAAACTCCGGAACCTCCGGAAAAATAAAAAAGAAAAAAACAACAACACACCATGTTCACAGGAATCATAGAAACAACGGCCCGTGTGGTCAACATAGAGAAAGAAAACACCAACTACCATTTCACCCTCGAGGTGCCCTTCGGCGACGAGCTGGCCATCGACCAGAGCATGGCCCACGACGGCTGCTGCCTCACCGTGGTCAAGGTCGACAAGGAGAAGAAACAGTACGTGGTCACCGCCATGGACGAGACCATGCTGAAGACCAACCTCTCAACCTGGAAAGTGGGCACCGAGGTCAACGTGGAGCGCTCCATGCGCATGGACGGCCGTTTCGACGGCCACATCGTCCAGGGACACGTGGACCAGACGGCCACCTGCACCAAGGTTGTGGACGACAACGGCAGTTGGCGCTTCTATTTCAGCTACGACCAGAAGAACGCCCCCAGCATCACCGTCCCCAAGGGCAGCATCAGCATCAATGGCGTGAGCCTGACGGTGGTGGACAGCGAGCCCGGCATGTTCTCCGTGGCCATCATCCCCTACACCTACCAGGTGACCAACTTCCACAATTTCAAGCCTGGCACGGTGGTCAACATCGAGTTCGACGTCTTCGGCAAGTACGTCCAGCGCCTGCTGGAGCAGTATATGCAGGCGAATGCGTCGGTGCGTTAATGTGTAATTGTGTATGGGTAAGCGTCAGTCACTAACGCATTAACGCAATCACACAATGACGCAATTGGTCGTATTGGACTTCGACGGCACCCTGGCCGATACGCAGCCTATCATCATCGCCTCCATCCAGGCGACGCTGAAGGAGTTGCACCTACCCGAACGTACCGACGCCGAGTGCCGCACCATCATTGGCCTGCCGCTGGCGGAATGTTTCACCACCCTATGCAGCGTCGACGACACCATGGCCGAGCGCTGCGCCGACGTCTATCGCCGCGTGTTCGACGAGCTGAATACCGACGGCACCGTCCGCCTCTTTCCCCACGTGCTGGAAACGCTGAAAACACTCCACGAACACGGCCTGCAGCTGGCCATCTGCAGCAGCCGTGGGCGTCCCACGCTGGAGGGCTTCGTGAAGACTTTCCATCTGGAGCACTACGTCAGCATGGTGGTCAGCGCCAACGACGTGGAGCACCACAAGCCCCACCCCGAGCCGGTGCAGAAAATCCTTGCGGCCCTCGGCGTGGCTCCCGAGGAGGCCGTTGTGGTGGGCGATGCCAGCTACGACATCCTAATGGGCCGTGCCGCTGGCTGCCGCACCGTGGGCGTCACCTACGGCAACCAGTCCGCCGACGACCTCCGTGCCGCCGGCGCCGACCACCTGATAGACGACTTCGCAGACCTGCTCACATGCCTTTAGCCATGGGACCGCTGATAGTACACAACCGCCTCATCCCTTTCGGGAGCTATCGCGCGGTGACACTCTTCCCCTTCGTATTCTATAAAGGGACGACACTTAGCGACCGCGAGGTGTGCCACGAGACAGTACACCTCTACCAGCAACTCTGCATGCTGGTGGTGCCGTTCTATGTGCTTTATGTATTGTTTTGGCTTATAGGCCTGCTGCGATACCGCAGCCACGACCGCGCATACCGCAATATACCATTCGAGCGCTCAGCCTACCGCCTCGAAGGACGTACCGACCTGCGCTGGCGCACCATGGCCTTCGACTGGCTGCGCTGCCTCTATAATATTAACGCACTCACGCAATAACGCATTCACACAATAAGTTTGTTGGCCATCTCCACCAGGCGGCGGCCCAGGTCGCGGGCGTTCTGCAGGTCGGTGGCAAAGTGCTCGTCGCGGTAGCGGCACTTGTCCTCCTCGCTGAAGAGGTTGAAGTCGTGATACACATTTTTTCTACATATGTCTGGCCAATATACCGATAATTTCCGCCGTATGGTTTTTATTTTGTATTTTTGCAGTCACTTTGTACAGCAAAAAGATACCTGGCGACACCCAGATCCACAAGGTTGAAACCTAATAATTATATTGTAAAATAAACCAAAATGAGAACCTCTTTCATACGGATGTCGGCTGCCATCCTCTTATGCAGCCTGGCGGTTGCAACCATGTCCTGCAGCGACAAGGAGAACCCCAGACAGGAGAATACGCCCTTCCAGCAGATGCTCAGCGAGCTGGATTGGGGAACCGACACATGCTATATCTACGGACACAAGACCCCCGACGTCGACGCTGTCACATCGGCGCTGGCCTACGCCAAGCTGATGCGCAAGCTGGGATACAACTGCGAGGCCAAGGTGTCGAGCCCGATGAACCGCGAGACAGATTATATCTCCCGGGTGTTCGGCATCGAATTGCCGGCGCTGAAGGACAGCGTGGTACCGCAGACGCGTCTCATCCTGACCGACCACACCGACTATGCCCAGTGTGTCGACGGCGCGCGCCAGGCTGTCATCCTGCAGAAAATCGACCACCATGTGGAGGGCGACATCCGCGATGCCAACATACCCTTCGTGCGTCGCGAAATGGTGGGCTCAACGGGCACCATCATCTATGAAATCTACCGCGAAGAGGGCATTGCTATCGACGATGAGACGGCCCGCATCCTGCTGGCCGGCATCATCAGCGACACACGCAACCTCTCCAAGAGCTCCACGCGCGCCATCGACACCTCGGCGTGGCTGGCCCTGACCACCCAGCTGGGCATCAGCGCCGACTCGGCCGCCCGCCTCAACCGCGCCATGGCCGATGCCGCCTACGACTACTCGGGGATGACCGACGCCGAGATATTCCTCTCCGACTACAAGGAATACGACATCAACGACCACCTGCTTGGTTTCGGCAGCCTGGCCTGCAAAGCATCGGAGATGGATGCCTTCATCGACCGCATGCTGGCCGTGATGCCCATGCTGATGCAGCAGCAGGGACGCCAGATGATGGTGGCCAAGATTGATAATCTGGTACCCAACACCGACGATGACCGCGAGGAGACCCCCTACGTCGTCAACGGTCTCTACTTCCTCTACTACGGTGATGGCGCCCGTGCCGTCGCCGAGGCCATCTTTGGCCCCTCGCTGCGTGAAGGCGTATGCTACACCCCGGACAACTACTCCCGAAAGCAGATTGTTCCCCTTCTTACCGAGCAACTGAACTGACGCCTGTCGCATCATTCATTCACCAAATACATTCAAATTTGGTGATTATGCAAAACCCGATTGACCAACTGCGCGAGAAAACGGAGTATGACAAAGATTGACAGAAAACAGAAACGGGGGCCAAGGCCCCCGTTGTCTTAGTAGTTCTGCTTGTTGATTTCGAAGTAGGACTGCGGATGGTTGCACACGGGGCAAACCTCTGGGGCCTGGGTGCCCACCACGATGTGGCCGCAGTTGCGGCACTCCCACACCTTCACCTCGCTCTTGGCGAAGACCTCCTTGGCCTCCACGTTGTGGAGCAGGGCGCGGTAGCGCTCCTCGTGGTGCTTCTCGATGGCGGCCACGCCACGGAAACGGGCGGCCAGCTCCGGGAAGCCCTCGGCCTCGGCGGTGCGGGCGAAGCCCTCGTACATGTCCGTCCACTCGTGGTTTTCACCCTCGGCGGCGGCCAGCAGGTTCTCGGCGGTGGTGCCGATGCCGTTCAGCTCCTTGAACCACAGCTTGGCATGCTCCTTCTCGTTCTCGGCGGTCTGCAGGAAGAGGGCGGCAATCTGCTCGTAGCCTTCCTTCTTGGCCTTCGAGGCGAAGTAGGTGTACTTGTTGCGGGCCTGGCTCTCGCCGGCGAAGGCCTCCATGAGGTTCTTCTCGGTCTGCGTGCCGGCATAGGGATTGGCCTTGGGAGCCTCCTCCATCGGGGCGAACTTCTCCTTGCCCTGCTTGCAGCGGGGGCACTTCCAGTCGGCGGGCAGCGCCTCGAAAGGCGTGCCGGGGGCTATACCTTGCGTCGGGTCGCCCTTGGCCGGGTCATACTCATACTTGCATACGGTGCATTGGTACTTCTTCATGTCTCTATATGTTTTAGGGTTAATAATCCGTTGAAACCATTGCTATTATGTCGCATCTCGGCGGCGTTTCAGTAAATGCAAAGTTAACAAAAAAAATTGATTTCAACAGATCTTTTTTTGCCAAAATATGCGGTGCGTCCCCTCGTGTGTCATGATGTGACGCACTGCTTTGCTATTTTCGCAGCCGAAAAAGGTTGGAATATGCACGGACAGAAAAGACCGTTTCCACCATCATTGAGCAGGTGAATTGACGTCTACGACATCACCAAATCCATAAATTCATATTAAATTTGGCGATGCCCTCTCCTATACGACCCTATATAATTTATATATAAATTATATACAGTTAAAAGTCAACACATTCCACTATTCGACCACCTCCATATCAACGCTATACCATCCCTATACCAACTCTATACCAAGTCTATGGTAATTCCGGGTTACATTCATTGCACCTCCAAGGTAACGTCAGGGTACATTCGGTGCTCGACACAATATAATCCGTGTTTTTCCGTTATATCTGTATAACACAGTTAGCAGTATGGCAAGAAAACACGGTGACATTGAGAGCGGCAAGCTCGGCGACAAGATATATTACACCTGGCATGGGCGGCAATGCGAGCGCTCGATGCCTACCCATGTGGCCAATCCCCGCACCGAGGCGCAGCAGGCGCACCGCAGCAACTTCACACAAATCTCCAAGCTCTCCTCCTACATGAAGGAAGCGCACCTCGTGGGACTCCACGGGCAGGCTGTGCGCGAGAAGAACAGCACCTATGCCCTCTTCAAAAGAATAAACAAAGACTGTTTCACCCTCGACGGCGAGATCGACTATCCTCGCATCGTCGTCAGCAAAGGTTCGGTGCCGATGGTCTCCATCACCTCGGCCGTCATCGAGGATGGGTGCCTCACCGTCAACTTCGACAGCCATGCTTATGACGGCGCCGCCACTGACAGACTCTTCCTTTTTGTCTACTCGTCTGCCCTCCGTGCTGGAACCCTCGCCGACCCCGTCCCCCGCTCCGCCGGTCGCATCACCGTCGACCTCCCCACCGAATGGCTCGGCCAGCCCCTCCACCTTTACGCCTTCCTCCAGGGCTATCGCCTCCGCACCTCCGACACCATCTACCGCATGCTGCAATAATTAGCGTATTATCGCATTCACACATTCATTATATTTTGCCATTCAAGAAAAAATGCGTATCTTTGCA
>JAFVWV010000129.1 GCA_017501495.1 Bacteroidales bacterium
ACGGCATCAAGGACACCCGCCGTGGCACCACCAACAAGGAGCTCATGAAGTTCATCAACGTCGACAACGCTGGTGTGGCAATTCTCAACCACGAATTCAACCTCGTCAAGCACCCCAAACAGACCGCCAACGCGCTGACCGCTGCCGTCACCTTCAACGGCAACCTCGTGCAGGGTACGCTGACCGGCGTGCAGAGCAGCGAGCTGGTCGCCAAGGCCCTCTTGGTTTATGACCATCGCGACAATCAGTGGAAGAGCACATCTGTGCTCGACACCAACAGCGGCATCTCTCTCGGTGTCTCCAATGCCCAGACCGACAGCAGCCAGCTGGACGTTTACTTCTACGCCATCGTCGTGACCCCCAGCACCGCCGAGGGTCGCGCCCGCCTGAACAACCTCATCTCGCAGGATGCCGACGGCAACTACAAAATCAACCCCAACCGCCTCGACAGCTCCAACTACGACTACACCCGTATGCTGGTAGCCTCCAGCGTCCGTGGTGTCGCCGCTGGTGACAACGAGCCTGCCGACCCCGCCGCTGCCGAGCGTCAGCGCAATGCCGCCATCGCCGAGTTCCTCACCAAGATCAACGCCCCGATGAAACCTCAAACCACCATCGGCCTCCGTGAGTACGCCTCCGACAACAACATGAGCATCGACGAAGCTTTCGTGGCGCTCAACAAGGAAAACGTTTCCGGCACAATCGACAGCCTTGAGCTGGACTACGAGAACACCAAGGTTTCCAACGGTACCGTTACCCCTGTCTCCTTGGGCGAACCTGACCTCAGCACCCCGCTGAAGGTTGGTGTCCCCATCGACAGCTCCAACCTCGACACCGAAGTCAACAGCGCCGACGATATCGTGCACCTCGTCGTGCTGGCCAGAGCCGACGACCACCACGGTTACGACGCCCGCTGGGCCACAGGCAAGCGCGAGGACACCTCGGTCGAAGTCACCGTCCCCAGCTTCTGGCAGGGCTACTTCGTGGAGATCTACGTCTTCGTCGAGGGTGCCGAAAACAGCCCCAAACCAGGCGAGTGCAGCCAGACTCTCTACTGCGGTGCGGGTCGCATCGCATAAGAGCATACCGTGCTTCAACTCTAGTGTAACTCTAATGCAACTCTAATCTAACTCCACCCTTGCCAAGGGGACCTACGAAAAGGGAGCGCACAAAATGCGCTCCCTTGTAGTTGAAAATATAAAGCGTCAATCGTCAATCGTAAATTTTCATTGCATAACACAATAAAATATTATCTTAAGCGTTAAGATAATATGAATTATATTATAATAATACTGATAATAAGCTCATTATTATACGTTTGTGATTTAATTGAGCAAAAAGACCCTGCATATTGGCGCGCGTGCCGTGGCATGCACCCTGTATTGCGTTTCATAATAGCACCCGTTTTTCTTCTCTTAAGGTTATTTGACAGGCAGCGCGCTGCCTTCAGCGGTACTTGCAGGAATATGCGTCGTAGCGCATTTAATTTGACGGGCAGGCAAGCTGCCCTCAGCGGTACTTGCAGGAATATGCGTCGTAGCGCATTTAATAAGGGGCGCAAAAATAGGACTTTTTTATTTGTTTCAAAAAAAAGAAAATCTTGCAGGCTTGCGCAGTCACGGGTTTTTCGCATTTTTATTGGCCGAAGCAAGCAAGCTTGCCGGCCGCCGCAGGCGCCGCATTTTATTAATTGATTGCATATAATAAATAATATACTGATTATGAAATACAACTTGATTGTTATAGGCAGCGGCCCGGGTGGCTATGTGGCTGCCGTCAAGGGTGCCCAGATGGGTTTGAAGACCGCTGTTGTGGAACGCGAAAATCTCGGTGGCATTTGTCTGAACTGGGGCTGCATACCTACCAAGGCCCTGATGAAAAGCGCGCAGGCCTACAACTATGCCAAGCATGCAGCCGCCTACGGAGTGAAGGTGGAAGGCGTTGAAGCCGACCTGAACGCTATGGTCGATCGCTCTCGCGGTGTCGCTGCGACGATGAATAAGGGTGTCGAGTTTCTGTTAAAGAAGAATGGTGTAGATGTCATCATGGGTACGGCCAAGGTGTGCCCCAACCATATCGTCAACGTGGATGGCACTGAATATGAGGCTGACCACATCATCATTGCCACTGGCGCCCGATCGAAAGTTATGCCCGCCATGCCGCAGGACGGCAAGCATATCATCGGCTATCGCGAGGCTATGACGCTGCGTGAGCAACCCGCCCGGATGCTGGTGTGTGGCAGTGGTGCCATCGGTTCGGAATTTGCTTACTTCTATCAGTCGATTGGCACGCAGGTGACGCTGGTGGAATTCATGCCCCAGATATTGCCCAACGAGGATGAGGAGACGGCGGCACAGATGAGCCGCTCGTTCCGCAAGATGGGTATGAAGGTGATGCCTTCGTGCAGCGTGGAGAAAGTCGATATCGAAGGCGATGTGTGCCACGTTACGGTCAAGGACCTGAAAAAACAGTCCGAGACGGTAATCGATGTCGATGTGGTGCTGAGCGCCGTAGGCGTGGTTACAAACCTGGAGAACCTCGGTCTCGAGGAGACGGGAATCAAGTTTGAACGTGGCAAGATTGAGGTCAACGATTGGTACGAGACGTCGGTGCCCGGCTACTATGCCATCGGCGACGTGGTGCACGGTCCTGCGTTGGCACATGTGGCGTCCAAGGAGGCCATCTGCTGTGTGAAGCATCTGGCCGGCGGCGATGCCGAGAAGGTGAACTACCAGAACGTTCCAGGCTGCACCTACACAGTGCCTGAGGTGGCCAGTGTGGGTCTGACCGAGAAGAAGGCTGTCGACGCCGGCTTCGAAGTGAAGACGGGCAAGTTCTTCTTCAAGGCCAGCGGCAAGGCTACCGCTGCAGGCAACACCGACGGATTTGTGAAGATTGTGGCCGATGCGAAGACCGACCAGA
>JAFVWV010000130.1 GCA_017501495.1 Bacteroidales bacterium
AATGGTACGCCAACATCCTGCGCTGGGCCCTGCGCCACAAGTTGGTCACCTACCTCATCGCCGTGGCCTTCTTTATCGTCTCCATCGTGCCTCTGGCCACCGGCCGTATCGGCATCGACTTCATGAAAGAGCAGGACAACGGCAGCATGAGCATCAGCGCCGAGCTGCAACGCGGCACCCGCATCGAAGAGACCCTCAAGACTGCCCGCCGCATGGAGCAGGACATCTACCGCCTGCTCGGCGACGACGTGCTTGTCATCTCCACATCGGCCGGTTCAAACGACGATGCCGGCTTCGCAGCCCTCTTCAACAGCACCACCAACAACAAAATCTCCATGACCATCCGCTGCACCAAGAAGTACGAGCGCGAACGCACCATCTTCGAGATGCAGGAGATGCTCCGCCAATGCTTTGCCGAATATCCCGAACTGGTCACCTACCAAGTCAACAGCGGCGGCATGGGCGGCGGAAGCAACAACTCGCTCTCCGTCGAGGTCTACGGCTACGACTTCGACCAGACCACCAACTTCACTCAGCAGCTGCGCCAGCGCGTGATGGACAACGTGCCCGGAGCCCGCGACACCAAAATCAGCCGCGACGAAGACCGCGCCGAGCTGAAAATCACCCTCGACAAGCAGAAGCTCGCTCTCCACGGCCTCAACGAGAGCACCGTGGCCCTCTACGTCCGCAACCGCGTCAACGGCATGACCGCCGGCTACCTCAAAGAAGACGGCGAAGAATACAATATTGTTGTACGCCTGCGTGAAGAGTACCGCGACGCCATCAGCGACATCGAGCAGCTCTCCATCCCCACCGCCACCGGCAGCATCATCAAACTTGAAGAACTGGCCAAGGTCGAGGAATACTGGTGCCCGCCCACCATCGAACGCAAGAACCGCCAGCGCTACCTGACTCTGACCGTCATGCCCTACCACACTTCGCTGCAGCAACTGGCACAGAATGTGCAGGCCGAGCTCGACCAGATGGAGATTCCGCAAGGCGTACACGTGGCCCTCGCCGGCAACTACAAAGACCAGCAGGATTCCACACGCGACATGGGTCTGCTCGCTCTGCTCATCCTCATGCTCGTCTACATCGTCATGGCCTCGCAGTTCGAGAGCTTCGGCAAACCGGCCATCATCATGCTTTCCATCCCGTTTGCACTCAGCGGCGCCATCTTTGCTCTGCTCATCGCCGGCACCAACCTCGACATGATTGGCATGCTCGGCCTCATACTCCTCATCGGTATCGTGGTCAAGAACGGTATCGTGCTGGTCGACTACATCAACCTCATGCGCGAACGCGGCCTGCCGCTCAACGAAGCCATCGCCGTCAGCGGACAGAGCCGTCTGCGTCCTGTGCTCATGACCGCCTTCACCACCATCCTCGGCATGATACCAATGGCCACCTCGACCAGCGAAGGCTCCGAGATTTGGACCACCATGGGCATCATCGTCATCGGCGGTCTGGCAGTCTCCACCTTCGTCACCCTCATCATCGTGCCGGTTCTCTACGGCGCCTTCTACCGCAAGGGCGACCAGGAGAAGCTGGAAAAAGAGCGCAAGAAATTCGTATTCATGAATATCAATCTGGAAGAGAAATGAAAAGCATAATGATAGTATTCAACCAGGCCAGCACCGAGCGTGTCGAGTATCTGCTCGACACCCTCGAAGTGCGCGGCTTCACCTTCTGGGAGAACGTACAGGGGCGCGGCCACATCAACGGCGACCCGCATCGCGGTACGCACACGTGGCCCGAGATGAACAATGCCGTACTCACCGTGGTTCCCGACGAGAAGGTCGAGCCTATCCTCACCGCCGTCCGCAAACTGGACAAGCGCAACGAGGAAGTCGGTATCCGTGCCTTTGCTTGGAATATCGAACAGATGGTCTGAACGTGGCCAAAAAAGATAGGGGGCCGGACACGCAAGTGTCCGGCCCCCTATCTTTGTGTCTTGTAATAATCAGAAGTTGTATTTCACCATGGTGCAGAGGCGGTGGCCCAGCACCTGGCGGAGGTTGTCGTTGTTCTTGACGGTGCCGTCCCGCTGGTCGAGGTCGCCATAGGCAACGCCGGTGAGTTCGTACTCAAGGCCTATATTGAAGGCTTTGATGTTGTAGCTGACGGAGGGCGCGAGGCGGTAGATGCTGTTGATGTTCTGCACACCCTTCTTCATGTAGAGCTCAGGAGTGATGCCGACAATGGAGTAGTCCTTGTTGGCGAGGCCGAGGTTCTTCTGGTAGCCGAGGAAGAGGTTGAAGCGCCAGCTCGAGGCGTAGGTGGCAATGTTGAGGTAGGAAACCGAGGAAAGCATGGGGATGTAGGCCATATCGCCGTCGGCATCGGCAGCCCAGGCGTAGCCGCTGAGCATGTTGAGGTGGCCAAGGTTCTGCGCCAGGGTGCTGCGGAATTTCAGCGCAAAGGGAGCGCTGGGCGTATACTGGAAGTAGACCGTCGGCGAGAAGGAGTGGCAGCGGCCTTGGTCAAGATGGTTGTAGCGCACGGCGCCAGTGTAATAGTCGGTTACTGGAATCTCCCTGCGTATGAGCAGGTTGCTGTAGTCCATACCCAGTTGGGCGTAGACCTGCCGCGAGCGGTAGTGCAATCCAAGGAAGAGTTCGGGCACCAGCGAGCGGTTGGCGTAGGCGGTGCTTTCGCCGTCGGGGCATGGCGAAGTGTACTGGTACTGCCAGAGGGCGGCGGCGGTGAAGCCGAAACCGTCGGTGGGATTAAGCGTGTAGCGTAGCTGCGGCGTGCGGCTGTGGGGCCGGAAGGGGGCACCGGCGGCCATGCCGAGCACATCGGGCATGATGCTGCCGCTGAGGGGGTGCCAGTCCTGGCCGACTACAAGTTCGTGCTGGCCGAAGGTGTTCTTGCGGTTAAAGGCAATGTATGCCAGGCGCAGACGCAGCACAGTGTTGCTGCTGCCGAAACCGGCAAAGTCGCCTTCCACCTTGCCGCTGAGGTCGAAGCCCGCGAAGTGCGCCCCTTCGAGGGCCAGGCCGAAGCGTGTGCTGAGGGCCAGTAAGTGGGCCTCGGGGACGGCATTGCGATCGAAACGCTCATCGGCAGCGTTGTAGGTCTGGGCTTGGGCTTCGCTGAGGTTCCAGTCCTCATCGTAGGGAATCATCATGTATTCGCCGCCGCAGACGGTCATCATGCGGCGCGAGTCGACGTTGAGGTAGTTGCGGACGAAGCCGTAAGGTTTAATCGTCACTTTCTCGGCTTTGCGCATGTTGGCAGTGTCTTGCGCCGAGGCAGCGAAGGCGGCGAGGAGGAGTGTTGCTGTCAGAAGAGTTTTCTTCATGGTGACTTGTAGGTTGTTTTTATTTCTTTTCTGTCTTTTTCCGACTGCAAAAGTACCACACTATTGTTACATTCCTATTACGAAACGGTTAAATAATTGTTAAGTTTATGTGCGACCACTGTCGACAGCCGGAAAAAAAGTGGAAAGTGGAAAGTTTGACTGACGCATGCGACGCATAAATCACTTTCCACTTTCCACTCTAATGCTTATGCTATGCCATCAGGACAAGCAGCTGAGCCGTGAAGATACGCAGGAACATCGTCAGCGGGTACACCGTGGCATATCCTGTATTGGGCAGCTTGCAGCCCTCGGGGGCCATGTTGTTGGCAAAAGCCAGCGTCGGCGGGTCGGTGTGGCTGCCGCCAATGAAGCCCATCAGCGTATAGTAGTTCATCTTCAGCACCAAGCGGCCGAAGAGACCCACCAGCAGCGGGGGCACCATGGTGATGATTACGCCGTAGAGCACCCACATATAGCCGCCGGCCTGTATGGTGGCCAGGAAGCTGCCGCCGGCGCTGAGGCCTACTCCAGCGAGGAAGAGGGCGATGCCCACCTCGCGCAGCATCCACACACCGTGGCTTTCGGTGAATTCGGTGGTGAACCACCCCTTCTTCACACCCAGCCAGGCTCCTACGAGGCTCACCACGAGCGGACCTCCGGCCAAGCCGAGCTTCACCGGGGCCGACATGCCGACAGGTATGGGGATGGAACCCACCACGATGCCGAGGGCGATGATGACGAAGATGGGAATAAGGTTGACCTTATGGCGCTGCGACACTGGGGTAGCCTTCTTCTCGGCAGGCTCCACGGTCGTGTCGTCGGCCACGGGCTCCCTCTTCAGGTCGATGCGGCACAGCGGGCGAAGCAGCAGGCACACCGCTATCATGCCCACCACGGCCAGCGGATAGGCCACCGCGTAGCCCGCCGCCAGCTGGTCGGCGGCGTCGCCCATACCCAGGTCGCGCACAGTCTGCTGCGCAGCCGAAAGGCCGGGCGTGTTGGTGACGGCACCCGTGTACACACCAGCCATGTCGGTCAGACTCTGCCCTGCCGTCTTGGCTATGATGTAGGTGATAAGCACGCCGAGGGCCACATTGACAAGGGCCATGCCGTTCATGGCCAGGCCACCCTTCTTGAAGCTCTTGAAAAATCCGGGACCCACCTGCAGGCCGACAGCCGTGACAAAGAGGATGAGTCCGAACTCCTTGATGATGTGCAGCATCTCGCCGTTGCACTGCACGCCGAGGGCGCTGATGAGGATGCCCACAAAGAGCACCCATGTGATGCCGAGAGTGACACCCTTGATCTTGAACTTGCCCAGCAGCAAGCCGGCAAAGATAGAGACGGAAAGCATCAGCACCGTCGTGCCGACCCCACCACTGGTAAGTAAGTTAGTAAACCACATAGTTAATGCGTTAGTGTGTTATTGCGTTAGTACGTTACTATGTAAAAACGTTAATGTGCTAATGATTGGTGCGCCAGCACTAACACATTAACACATTAACGCATTTACTCAATCAGCATCAGTCGCCCAGCGTGGCAACCATGACGGCCTTGATGGTGTGCATGCGGTTCTCGGCCTCGTCGAAGACGATGCTGTTCTCGCTCTCGAACACATCCTCGGTCACCTCGATGCCGTCCAGACCGAACTTCTCGTTCACGTCGCGGCCAGCCTTGGTCTCAAGGTTGTGGTAGGCAGGCAGGCAGTGCATGAACTTGCACTTCGGGTTGCCGGTCTTTTTCATCAGGGCAGCGTTGACCTGGTAGGGCATCAGCATCTTGATGCGCTCTTTCCACACGCTGTCGGGTTCGCCCATCGACACCCAGATGTCGGTGTAGATGAAGTCGAGGCCCTTCACGCCTTTCTCCACGTCGTCGGTGACGGTGAGCTTAGCGCCGGTCT
>JAFVWV010000131.1 GCA_017501495.1 Bacteroidales bacterium
GCACCAGCAGTGCCGCCACGATGTAGCCCGACAGCATAAGGCCTATGGTGTCCTTAGTGGCGCCGAACTGCTCGCTGAGGTAGAGCGGCAGGAGCGGCGTCAGCAGATAGCCGGAGAAGGCCATGGTGAAGTTGGCCACCATAACCTTCCAATAGTTTGCGTTCCAAAGCCTTTCGTTCTCCATTCCGTTCACGTTTGGGGCTGCAAAGGTACAACCTTTTCCACGAATCGTCAAAAAACTTTGCCTCCATCGGCGAGTGAAGCTGACGGAGGCAAAGAGCCTTGACGGTGCAGGCCGCCTGTCGCGGGCTTTCTATGCCCGGCTATCGGCGTGCGTCAGACCATCATCGTCAGGAAGTTTTCGTAGCCCAACTTGTCGATATAGTTGAGGTACTGTGCTTCCCAGGCCATGTGTTCGGTCTCGCCGTCGATCCATTTCTGGATGAGTTTCTGTGTGGGATAGTCGTCGGCGAAGGCTGCAGCCATCTCGCTCATCGCCTTCACAGCCTCGGGGTTGTAGTCGCTCTCGATCTGCTGTTTCGGGTCGTCGTAGAATGGGAATTCGATGGTCTTCATAGCCTCTTGCAGCATCTCGGGCTTGCATCCGAGCTCCACCAGGCGGTTCAAGACCTCTTCGGCCTCGTCCCATTCCTCTTCGGCTTCCTCTTTCCATTTGTCGGCCAGCTTGTTCCAGCCCTGCAGACGGCAGTAGGCCGAGAATGCGAAGTGCTGCTTGCTGTTGCCGAACCAACCGGCTCCGTACTGAGCGAACATCTTCAGTGCTTCTTCTTTTGTCATAATTGTGTGTGTGTTTTAGTTACTATTAGTTTGAATACTTTTGTAATTCAAACCTGGATACATGTTATTCGACGGTGACGCTCTTGGCCAGGTTGCGTGGCTGGTCGACGTTGCGGCCCTTGGCGGTGGCTATGTAGTAGGCCAGCAGCTGCAGCGGGATGACCGAGAGCAGCGGCACGAAGCAGTCGCGCGTGTCGGGTATGACGAAGCAGTAGTCGCTCATGCCCTTCACGGTGACGTCGCCTTCGGTGACCACGCTGATAATCTTACCCTTGCGGCTCTTGATTTCCTGTATGTTGGACACTATCTTGTCGTACATGCCGCGCTTGGGGGCAATGAATACCACGGGCATCTCCTCGTCGACGAGGGCTATGGGGCCATGCTTCATCTCGGCGGCGGGGTAGCCTTCGGCGTGCAGGTAGCTGATTTCCTTCAGTTTCAAGGCGCCTTCGAGGGCCACGGGATAGTTGTAGCCGCGGCCGAGGAAGATGAAGTTGCGGCAGTAGGTGAACATCTGCGCAAACTGGTCGATGTTCTTGTTGTTCTCCAGAGTCCACTGTATCTTGTCGGGTATCTGGTAGAGTTCGTCGACGAGCATGTGGAACATCTCGTCGCTCAGGGTGTGCTTCTCCTTGGCGATGGCCAGGCCCAGCAGGCAGAGGGTGATTACCTGTCCGGTGAAGGCCTTGGTAGATGCCACACCGATCTCGGGTCCCACGTGCAGATAGGTGCCGCTGTGAGTGGCGCGGGCTATCGAGGAGCCGATGACATTGCAGATGCCGTAAAGGAAAGCGCCTTTCTGCTCGGCCAGCTGGATTGCGGCCAGCGTGTCGGCCGTCTCACCGCTCTGGCTGACGGCGATGACCACATCGTCGGGATAGATGACGGGGTTGCGATAGCGGAACTCCGATGCATACTCCACCTCGACGGGTATCTGGGCAGCCTCTTCGATGAAGTATTTGCCGATGAGGGCCGAATGCCAGCTCGTGCCGCAGGCGCAGATGATGATGCGGCGGGCATTGATGAATTTCTCCTTATGATCTATGATGCCGCTGAGCACCACATCGTGGCTCTTGGGGTGCAGACGCCCCTTGATGCAGGTGCGCAGGGCATTGGGCTGCTCCCAGATTTCCTTGAGCATGAAGTGCGGGAAACCGCCTTTCTCCAGCTCGTCGAGCGAGAGGCTCAGGGTGTGCATCTCAGGCGTCTGGTGCACGTTGGCCAGATTGACGATGTCTATCTTGCCCGTGCGGTCCATATAGGCTATCTCCTCGTCTTTGAGGTAGACCACCTGCTTGGTGTATTCGACGATGGGCGTGGCGTCGGAGCCGAGATAGAACTCCTTCTGTCCGCGGGCGTCGGTGCCCACGCCGATGACCAGGGGGCTGCCTTTGCGGGCACAGACCAGATGGTCGGGATGCTTCTTTTCAAGTATGGCGATAGCGTAGGCTCCCACTACGTTCTTCAGGGCGCGCTGCACGGCGGTGAAAAGGTCGCAGCGGCCCTTCTTCTGCGTGAATTCGATGAGTTGCACAAGCACCTCGGTGTCGGTCTCGGAGCAGAAAGTGTAACCCTCTTTCTCGAGCATTGCCCGCAGGGTCTTGTAGTTCTCGATGATGCCGTTGTGCACCAGCGAGAGGTTGCCGCTCTGGCTGAGGTGTGGGTGGGCGTTGACGGTGTTGGGCTCGCCGTGGGTCGCCCAGCGGGTGTGGGCTATGCCGATGGTGCCCGACACATCTTCGGAGGCACACTTGTCTTCGAGGGCCTTCACTTTGCCCGTGGCCTTGTAGACGTTGAGATCGCCCTTGGGGCTGATCATGCTGACGCCGGCCGAGTCGTAGCCGCGATATTCGAGCCTGTGGAGACCCTTGATAAGAATTGGGTAAGCCTCTTGCTCACCGATATATCCTACTATTCCGCACATAGTGTTGTTTTTTTGATTTGAAATGCAAAGATACGAACATTTTCGAAACTGACAAAAAAATATTCCGTCCGTCGGACTGACAGCACCCCGATCCGGCAGCCTACCGGTTCGGCCGTTGTACAGTACTTGTACAGTATTTGTACAGTACTTGTACGCTTTATAAACGTACAAGTACTGTACAAGTAGCGTACATATAGCGTACAACGAGGCAAGAGGTGCCTTTTTCGATATTGTCAGAATACTGTTGTACAGCTGTTTGCA
The DNA here is from genome assembly GCA_017501495.1 of Bacteroidales bacterium. Lineage (GTDB taxonomy): Bacteria > Bacteroidota > Bacteroidia > Bacteroidales > P3 > Colimorpha. Next base: position 2,984 of record JAFVWV010000131.1, read on the forward strand.
AAATGACCCCTTGCCGTCATGCGACCCGTTTTTGGGGGTGTCGACGCAGACAAGGGAGCTCCTCGTGCCGCCAGGCAGGGCGCACTTTTTTTCGCCATCGTCGATTTTTTTCGCCATATATTGTTTTTTATTTGTATATTTGCAGGTTAAAACACGACGACGATGCAGTTTAAAGATATTGTAGGACAGCAAGATGTGGCCAACCGGCTGACAGAAATCATCGACAGCGGACGCGTGAGCCATGCCCAGCTGATACTGGGGCGCACCGCCGAGGGCAGCATGCAGCTGGCCCTGGCCTACCTGCAATACCTCTGCTGCGAACACCGCGTGCACCACGCCGAGGGCGGGCTGCGCGCCGACTCGTGCGGCACCTGCCCGCAGTGCAAGAAAATCGGCTCGCTGATGCACCCCGACCTGCACTTCGTCTTCCCCAACCCGCCCAACGGCTCGCCGTCAGTCAGCTCCGACGACTACATGGCGCAATACCTCGACTTCCTGAAAGAATACAAAGGGCTGGGCACGCTCGAAGAGTTCAACGCATCGCTCGCAGGCGAAGTGAAGACCTCCATCATACGCGAAAGCGACGCCGCCAACATCGTGCGCACCCTCGGCCTGAAGAGCTACGAGGGCGGATGGAAGATGCTGGTGGTGTGGTTGCCGGAGCGCATGAACGCCTCGGCCGCCAACGAGCTGCTGAAGACACTCGAAGAGCCCAGCGAGCACACGCTGATACTGCTGGTGAGCGAGGATGCCGAGCACCTGCTGCCGACCATACGCAGCCGCGTGCAGACGGTGCGCCTGCCCGTAAGCGACGAACGCCCCGGCATGGAGATGGCCGACCAGTTCGGCCCGATGATGGTCGGCTGGCTGCGCCAGCTCTTCAAGCTGAAAATGAAAGAACTCGCCGAGCAGGTGGAAACCCTGGCCAAGATGGACCGCCCGCAGCTGAAGCTCTTCCTGCGATACACCCTCGGCGTCATGCGCGAATGCTTCCTGCACAGCGCCGCGGGCAAAGAGGTGGTCATCGGCTCCGGCGACGCGAAATTCGACGCCATGTTCCCGGGCATGGTCACCGCAAACAACATCGAAACAATCAACGACGCGCTGTCCGACGCGCTCTTTGCCGTCGACCGCAACGCCAACGCCAAGATAGCCTTGATGGAACTCTCGTTCCGCATGAGCAAGGCACTCAAAAAAAGATAACAACGACACAATGGAAGAAGAACAGAAAAACATACAACCCGAAGAGGAGAACCTGCCCAAGACGCCTGCCGCCGAACTGCCCGACGATGTGGAAGAGGTGGCCACCAAAGAAGACGTCGAGGCCTTCATGCGCGAACGCCGCAAAGCCCGCGCCGAGAAGAAAACCGTGGTCGAGAAAGAGAACCCCGAGGTGGAAGAATACCTCAGCGAAGAAGACAAGATAGACCCCTACCTCGACCCCGACCCCGAGATACCGTGGGTGAAATACGAAGAGCCAGCCTTCCTGAGCCGCGGCTGCCGTCGCTGCCCGAAATGCTACGTGCCGGTGAGCCAGATCGAACGCCAAAGCTGCTCCAAGGTGACCAGCACCAACTGGCTCAGCGGCATCCGCCAACCCACGATGCGCCCCTTCGACTGCGTCGAGGTGCGCTTCAAAAACAACCACAAAGACTTCTACCGCCTGCCCGACGGGCTCGACGTGACCGAAGGCGACATAGTGGCCGTCGAGGGCCAGCCCGGCCACGACGTGGGCATCGTCTGCCTCACCGGCGAACTCTGCCGCCTACAGATGCGCAAACACCGCATCAACCCCGAATCGGACACCATCAAGAAAGTCTTCCGCCGCGCCAAAGACACCGACATCGAACGCTGGGACGCCTCAATCCGCGAAGAGCACAGCGCCCTCATACGCACACGCAAGATAGTGGCCGACCTCGGCCTCGACATGAAGGTCAACGACGTCGAATTCCAAGGCGACCACTCCAAAGCCATCTTCTACTACACCGCCGACGAGCGCGTCGACTTCCGCGTGCTCATCAAGGTGCTTGCCGAAGAATTCCGCGTGCGCATCGAGATGAGGCAGATCGGCGTGCGCCAGGAAGCCGGCAAAGTGGGCGGCCTCGGCACCTGCGGCCGCGAGCTCTGCTGCTCCACATGGCTCACCACCTTCAGGAGCGTCACCACCAGCAGCGCCAAGACACAGCAGATCATGCCCAACCCGCAGAAGCTGGCCGGGCAATGCGGCAAGCTCAAGTGCTGCCTCAACTTCGAATACGAAGTCTATGCCGACGCGCTGAAGCAGTTCCCTCCTGCAGGACAGGCCATCCGCTTCCAGAAAGGGCTGGCCATGTACAAGAAAACCGACGTGCTGCGCGGCATCATGTGGTATGCCTACGAGGGCGAGAACGACCTCATAGCCCTCAAGGCCGACGACGTCAAGCAAATCATAGAGATGAACCGCCAGCAGCAGTATCCGGAGAAGATGGAAGACTACCAGGTGGAGCTGATGTCGACCTCGGCGCTGGCATCCGAGAGCACCGACGAAGAGGTGGAGCGCGAGATACGCCGGCTGACAGAAGGCGGCAACGGCGTAGTGGGCCAGGACGAGCCGCGCCCCGAGAACAACGAGCGACGGCGCAACAACAGGGAACGCAGCGAACGCAACGAACGCGGCAACCGCAACCGCGGCGAACGACCGCAACAGAACCGCGGCAACCAGCAAGAACACACCGAACGCCCACAGCAACAAGAACGCCCACAGCAACAAGAACGACAGCAACAACGCAACAACAAACCACGCCGCGACGGCGACACACCGCGCCGCAGCGGTGGCAACAGAGACAGGAGAAACTGAACATGGCGAAAGGAAGAGGCCTCATAGGCATACTGATCACACTGGGCTTCACGCTCATCTTCGCGTCGTGCGACAGCAAAGTCTACTACGACCAGAGCCGCACGGTCGACGAACACGGATGGCTGCCGTCCGACACCGTCAGTTTCGACGTGCAGATCGACGACACCACACGCATGTACAACTGCCTCATCGAAGTGCGCAACAGCGTCAGCTACCCCTACAGCAACACCTTTCTCTTCATCGGCACCACCTTCCCCGACGGCTCGGTGGCACACGACACGCTGGAATGCCCGCTGGCCGACGCCGAGGGCCGCTGGCTGGGCAAGCACACCGGGCGCTACGTCGACACACGCTTCCGCCTGCGCCGCGGCACCTTCCGCTTCCCAATGACGGGCAACTACCACTTCGCCATCACCAACGGCATGCGCGACAGCGCCATCAGCGGCCTGCACGACATCGGCCTGCGGCTCGAATACGTCAAAACCAAATAGCACAATATGGCCAAGAAAAACAAAGACAAACCAAAATATATCAAAACCATCTGGTGGATATTCGGCGGAATATGGATATTCATATTCCTCTTCTTCACATTCCTCTCCATGGGATGGCTGGGATTCATGCCATCGTTTGAAGAACTGGAAAACCCCCGCAGCCTCCAGGCTTCCGAGGTGCTGGCCGACGACGGCGAGGTGCTCGGATTCATCGGCGTCGAAAACCGCAGCAACGTCACCTACGACCAGATATCGCCCAACCTCATCAACGCCCTCATAGCCACCGAAGACGTGCGTTTTTACTCACACAGCGGCATCGACCCGCGAAGCCTCTTCCGCGTGCTCTTCAAGACCGTCATCGGACGGCAAGGGTCGTCGGGTGGCGGCTCCACCATCACCCAGCAGCTGGCCAAAAACCTCTTCCCACGCGGACACCAAAGCAAACTGGGCGTGGTGTTCGTCAAATTCAAAGAATGGGTAGTGGCCGTCAAGCTCGAACACAACTATTCGAAGCAGGAGATACTGGCCATGTACTTCAACACTGTCGACTTCGGCAGCAACGCCTTCGGCATCAAGACCGCCGCAAAGACCTTCTTCGACAAGAGCCCGGCCGACCTCGACGTCGACGAGGCAGCCATGCTCGTCGGCCTGCTCAAGGCGCCCACCACCTACAGCCCTGTGCTCCACCCCGACCATGCTGTCGAGCGCCGCAACACCGTCCTCGCACAGATGAACCGCTACGGTTACCTCGGCGACGAAGACTTCGAGGCCTACAAGGCCAAGCCCCTCGACATGAGCCACTACACACCGCAGAGCCACAACGACGGCCTGGCCACTTACCTGCGCGAATACCTGCGCAGCTACATGAAAGACTGGTGCAGCCACCACCGCAAGCCCAACGGCGACCACTACGACGTGCACCGCGACGGCCTGAAGATATACACCACCATCGACAGCCGCATGCAGCGCTATGCCGAGCAGGCCGTGCGCGAACACTTCAGCAAAGAGATACAGCCCGCCTTCGACCGCGAATTGAAGAAGCGCAAAGGCAACCCCTTCTGCGACATCAGCAAAGACCAGCAGGAGAAGTTCCTCACGCAAGCCATGAAAAACAGCGACCGTTACCGCCGCCTGAAGGCCGATGGCATGAGCCAGAAAGAGATACGCGCCGCCTTCAACGAGAAAGTGAAAATGCGCGTCTTCAGCTGGAAGGGTAATATCGACACCGTCATGTCGCCATGGGATTCGCTCATATACTTCAAGCGCTTCCTCAATGCGGGCCTCATGGCCGTCGAACCAGGCACCGGCTACGTGAAAGCCTATGTCGGCGGCATCAACTACCGCTACTTCAAATACGACAACGTGCAAAGCCACCGCCAAGTGGGTTCCACCTTCAAGCCGTTCGTCTACACCATGGCCCTGCAGGACCTCGGCATGTCGCCATGCACCGAGGTGCCCAACTCGCAGGTGTGCTTCGAGGTGTGGGGCAAGCCCGACTGGTGCCCTAAAAACAGCACCCACGAGCGCGAAGACGAGATGGTGACCCTCAAGTGGGCACTGGCACACTCTGTCAACTGGGTGTCGGCCTACCTTATGAAGCAGGGCTCGCCCGAACAGGTGATCAACATAGCACGCAAGATGGGTGTGCGCAGCCCCATAGACGCCGTGCCAGCCATAGCCGTCGGCACACCGGAAATCACCGTCTACGAGATGGCAGGCGCCATGGCCACATTTGCCAACAAGGGAGAATACGTGGAGCCCATATTCGTCAGCCGCATCGAAGACAACAAGGGCATGGTGCTTGAACGCTTCAAGCCCCAACGCAGCGAGGCACTCGACGAGATGACAGCCTACATGATGCTCGAACTGATGAAAGGCGTGGTGCAGAGCGGCACCGGCGTGCGCCTGAACTACAAGTACCACCTCAACAAATATTCCACCGCCATAGCCGGCAAAACAGGCACCACGCAGAACAACTCCGACTGCTGGTTCGTTGGCATCACACCACGACTGGCCACCGCCGTGTGGACAGGCGGCGAGCTGCGCTCCATCCACTTCCGCAATATGACCTACGGCCAAGGCGCCGCCATGGCACTGCCGATTTTCGGCCTTTTCATGGAGAAGGTATACAAAGACCCGAAACTGAACTTCTATCGCGGCGACTTCGACCGTCCGTCGGAGCCCGTCGACCTCGACTGCGCCAAATTCCAGCAGGAGGTTCAGGCCGAGCAGGGCTATGAGTGGGACTTTTAAGCTATCAGCCACAATGAGAGATGGAAAGATAAACCTTCTTGGTATGACACTGCCGCAGTTGCAAGAGCTCTGTGCCGGCCTCGGGTTTCCCAGGTTCACAGCCAAGCAGCTCTGCGACTGGCTCTACAAGAAGCGCGCCGAGAGTATTGACAATATGACAAACCTTTCGCTGGCGCAACGCGCCCGGCTGAATGAGATTGCCTTTATCGGCCGCAATACACCCGTGCGCTGCCAGGTAAGCCGCGACGGCACCAAGAAGTATCTGTTTCAGACTACTCAGAATACTCAGAGCCACATAGAGACAGTATATATACCCGACGACGACCGCGCCACCCTCTGCGTCAGCTGCCAGGTGGGATGCAAGATGGGCTGCCGATTTTGCGTCACAGGCAGGCAAGGCTTCCACGGCAACCTCTCGGCAGGAGACATCCTCAACCAGCTCTTTTCCATACCCGAGTTCGAGAGCCTGACCAACGTGGTCTTCATGGGTATGGGCGAACCGATGGACAATCTGGACACCATATTGGACGCCACTACCGTGCTGACGGCCCCTTGGGGCCTCGGATGGAGCCCCAAGCGCATCACTGTGAGCACCGTCGGAATCATCCCGGGTCTCAAGCGTTTCCTCGACGAGAGCCAATGCCACGTAGCCGTAAGCCTTCACAATGCCGTTGCGGCCGAACGCGAACAGATTATGCCTGTGCAGCGGGCCTACCCACTGGCCGATGTGCTGGCACTGTTGCGGCGCTACGACTGGAGCGGCCAGCGCCGCCTCTCGTTCGAATACACGATGTTTCGCGGATTGAATGACGACCAACGGCACGCTCAACTGCTCGTCGACGCCCTGCGGGGTCTCGACTGCCGCGTCAATCTCATCCGCTTCCACGAGTCGCCAGAAGCGCCGTTCAGCACCTCAATGCCAAGTACAATACAATCTTTCCAAAATTACCTCAACCGCCACGGAGTCATCTGCACCCTCCGCGCCTCACGCGGACAGGATATCGATGCCGCTTGCGGATTGCTCGCCGGACGAGGAGAATAGCCACCCAGCCAAGAGTTGTCCCGATTACATTGGCCACCATGTCGTTTACGTCGAAGCCCCGATAGGGCAGCAGGTATTGCACCCACTCTGTCAGCAGACCGATGCCTACGGCCGCAAGTAATGCCCACCAACGCCGCTTGACGAGATCAATCAGAAACAGCGTGCAGGGCAGATACACTGAGGCGTGCAAAAGGTGGTCGGCACGTAAACCGAGAATATAATTGTCGAGAGGGACGCCTAAACCGTTGAGCGGAGCCCACATGAGTATGGCCAGCGCCGCAAAATACCACGGTCTCAGCCGCCGACGTCCGTTGCGTCCGAGGCAACGTATGGCCATATTGCGCCAGCGCTTCCACCGCAGCCCCCTGCGGCTCGCCTTCCGCCACGCGGCGCCTCCCACATCGCCCAAACGATCGACATACACCAGTCGGCCTACGACATCGTCCACCACGCAGCTCTCGGTGCTGTAGCAGTTATCGCCCTGCAGCGTGAGGTTTTCGCCGCTGCGAGCCACAACCCGATGCAGCAGGTGGCTACCGCAGTGACGGAAAAGTAGCACATCGCCGACCACAGGAACCTCGGTCAAAGGAGCCAGCGTAAGCACGTCACCTTCACGCAGAGTGGGCATCATGCTCGTCCCACGCAGCTCGATGCGTACCCTCTGCCCTTCGGACAACTGCTCGCCGACCAAAGCAAAATATATATCGTTTTCGACCTTCATTGTCCGAATATAGTATTATGGCTCAAACGTGCCGCCGCCTCATCGGGCAGGCATCCCATCTTGTAGACCGGCACCTCGGATATGACCCGGCCCACGTAGTCGACCAATGCGTCTTGCAGCAGTTCATCTTTCATCATGCATGGTGGACACGAGGGCTGCAAGGCCGTGAAGCTTTCGATAGTGCCAAGTCGGCGTATGGTGTTTTCAGGCCGTTGCTCGAGCCTCAGCAGGGCAGCCAAAGGCCAGCGTTCACGCCGGAAGCATGGGGTCTTGCCGCTCCACGGCGAACCGTAGACGTGCCATCCGTCGGCGTCACGTCCGAGCAAGGGGCTGTCGTCGTTGAGCAGGTGCGTACCCTCAATGTGTTGCAACCATAGACGAGTGTGAGTGCTCTTGCCGGTACCGCTCTCTCCGAGGCACATCACCGCGCGTCCGTCACACACCACCACCGACGAATGCACCGGCAAGCAGCCAAAGCCGAGGCCAGCCATGCTAACCGCTGTCCACACTGCAAAGCGCAGCACCGCCGGCATACGCAACTCCGAGATGCGATAGGGCTCTTCACCTTCACGGCCCGGTGCCGGACATAACAGCGCGCCCATATCGCCGAAGCGATAGACATATCGCCCGTCGACAAGCTTGCAGAAGCGACACACCATCTGTCCGTCGACGATATCGAAACTATGCAACAAAGTGCCTTCAGGAATCACCTCGTGGCTATCGAGTTCTATATGCACATCCACCCTGCCCTCTCCCGTTTCAAAGATAGCAAACCCCGGCAGGCGACGCAGCAGTTCCACAGAGCGTCCGCCGCCGATAGCGATTCCCATGCCTCCAACCTCAAGTCTCATGGGTCAAAGCAGCATATCGTTTTTGCGCATAGCCTCTATCCAGGCCCCTGCATCGCGGCGCGCGGTCGCTTCGTCGACCTCATAGATGTCGGTCAGCACGCGCACAACATCGTCCAACTCGAATTCGCGTTCCTTCAATGCATTGTAAACCTCGAGTGCACTCTCGTTGAAGGCTACCACACGTGTCATGTCCGAGGCCTGTCCGTCGCTCATAATCACTATGTTCTCGCCAGCCACGTTGCGCAGTTTCATTCTTGTGTCTATTCTCATTGTTCGGGCGTTTATATGTATCTACAACGCGCTTTCGGCGTTTTTATTGTGTCGGCCGTCGGCATTGGCGTCGCGTCGACGCCGAACCGCACGCCGTTCCAGTCTGGGTCGGGATTCTGAGCCATCAACTCTATACCATCTCTATAGCAACTCTATACCATCTCTATGTGGACATAGAGTTGCTATAGAGATGGGATATGATTATCATACTGTTGGGTGCTTGGCATGTGGAACGGATCACGGGCCGGGTTCTGCCATACGGAGTGGAGAAGACACACTTTTGCCGGCGACCGGAAGATTTATTTTGCCAGTTCAAAAATAGTTTGTAACTTTGCAAAATCAATTAACACCAAAACCATGACGAAGAAATTGCACAAAAAGGAAGAAGAGCTCTTCGAGCGTTGGGCCGAGCGCGCGAGGAAACTACGCGACAGCGACGAGATTACCAAAGACGGCCTTCTCTACCGCGGCGAGCTCTGGTTCGACGGCTACTGCCAGGTGCACCGTAAGGCCGACGAAGAACAACTTTGGGCCGATGCCGGCATGCGTATGCTGGTGCTCAGCAAAGAGCTCTACGACGAAGACGGATGGGACCTGCGCGCCGAAAGCGGCCGCGTGCCGAGCC
>JAFVWV010000132.1 GCA_017501495.1 Bacteroidales bacterium
CAAGGTGGTCAACTCGTCGCTCTCGATCAGCACCGACGTGCTCAACTATTCGCGCCTCTACGTTTGGGGGCTGCCCTTCATAGCGGTGCTCACCGCCACGGCGGTGCTGCTCAATGCGCCGCTCATCGACGCCGTGGGCATCAGCGGCGCCGCCTGCGCCACGCTCGCGGCCTATATCCTGTACTTCGGACCGATGCTGGTTTTCATGTGGCGCAGGCTGCGCTTCTCGCCGCTCAGCAGCGGACAGCTGAAGATGCTGGCCCTGACTGCAGCGATGTTCGCCCTCGACGCCGCCTGGCGCGCCCTGGCGACGCCGCTCTTCGGCTCTGCCGTGCTGGCCGACGCTGCGGTCAAGAGCATCGTCCTCGTCGGCCTGATGTGCGTCGGCGCCTATGCATGGAAGATTTCGCCCACGGTCAACGCCATGGCCGACGGCATGATGAAAAAACTGAAAATAAAGTAAACACAATATGTTAGACAAGTTAGAGGCAATATATGCCAGATACCGGGAGATCGAGCAACAGATGAATGATCCGCAGGTCACTGCCGACATGAAACGCTACGTCAAGCTCTCGAAAGACTACAAGGACCTGCAGCCGGTAGTGAAAGCCTACCATGAATACAAGACACTGCTGGAGACCATCGCCGAGTGCAAGGAACTTTTGGAAAACGAGAAAGACCCCGAGCTGAAGGAGATGGCCAAAGAAGAACTCCTCAGCAGTCAGGAACGCCGCGAGAAGATGGAAAACGAGATACGCATCCTCCTCATACCCGCCGACCCGCAGGATTCGAAAAACGCCGTGGTCGAGATACGCGGCGGCACGGGCGGCGACGAAGCCTGCATCTTCGCCGGCGACCTTTTCCGCATGTACACTCGCTTCTGCGAGAAAAAACATTGGAAAATCGAGGTCAACGACTTCAACGAGGGCACTTCGGGCGGCTACAAGGACATCTCGTTCACCGTCAGCGGCGACGGCGTCTACGGCCTGCTCAAGTACGAGAGCGGCGTGCACCGCGTGCAGCGCGTGCCGGCCACCGAGACGCAGGGCCGCATCCACACCTCCGCTGCCGGCGTCGTCGTGCTTCCCGAAGCCGAGGAGTTCGACGTCGAGCTCAACCCCGCCGACATCAAGAAAGAAATCTTCTGCGCCTCCGGCCCCGGCGGCCAGAGCGTCAACACCACATACTCCGCCGTCCGCCTCACACACGTACCCACCGGCATCGTGGTCTCCATGCAGGACCAGAAGAGCCAGATCAAGAACATGGAGAAAGCCATGGCGCTGCTCCGCACCCGCCTATACGAACGCGAGTACAACAAATACATGGAGGAGATGTCGAGCAAACGCAAGACCATGGTGGCCACCGGCGACCGCAGCGAGAAAGTGCGCACCTACAACTACCCCCAGAGTCGCGTCACCGACCACCGCATCGGCTGGTCCATGCACAACCTTCCCGCCTTCATGGACGGCGACATCGAGGACTGCATCGAGGCCCTCCAGCTGGCCGAAAACGCAGAGAAACTCAAAGCCTCGGTAGGCTGAGGCACGCCTTGCGGCTGAAAGAGACAGAAACACACACAGAAACAAGCACACACAATGAAGAGATACATCACCCTGATGATAGTCCTGCTCATGGCGGCAGCGGCAACGGCACAGAAACCGAAGACAGTCGAATTCAGCGTCGACGGCCTGCCCGACCAGTTGCTCGAATACATGAACAAGCAGACGCAGGACGGCTCGAAACAGAAGGAGAACACGAAGACCGTAAAGAGCTTCCGCGCTTCGTATTCGGCGATGGACGAAGAGATGCAGCGCCGCGTGACGGCGGCCTACGCCTACGCCGTCAAGGCCAAGATGAGGGCCAACCCGGATATGGCAGAGATGACGCGCGTGTTGACAACCTATGCCACTGCCCCGGGCGGCGGTCAGAACCTCGACGGATGGCTGCAGGTCATGGACCTCTACCGCAAGCAGAACGCCAAGGCCAAAGCATTGACCGACTTCGTGGAATTCAGCGATGCACTGCTCAAAGACCGTGTGCTCTACGCCACCAACAACAGCCGCTGGACGCTGGCGGCAGGAGCCGTATTCCGCCTGGCGGTCGACGGTGGCGCCGTGAAAGTCTACGTCGACGCACCGGCCGACCTGCACTATGCTTCGTCAAGAGACGAAGGCATCATCTATGCCACAACCGGTTGCTTCGACTATAAAGCCGGAACCTGGACAGGCAACGGCGGCCGCATCGACTGGAGCCGCACCGGCCTCGGCAAAGAGGCCTGCTTCGCCACCCTGGGCAAGTATAAAGCCGAGGTGAAAACCCCAAAGTGGCAGGCCGACTCGGTGCAGTTCGTCAATACCCACTACTTCAGCCAACCCATCATCGGCCGCATCGAAGAGAAGATAGAAAACAGCATGGAGCCCGAAAAGTATTCCTACCCGCGGTTCCGCTCCTATCAGCGCGACTTCGTCATCAACAACATCATGCCGGATGTCGACTACAGCGGTAGCTTCATGATGAACGGTGCCAAGTTCATAACCGCTTCGAGCAAGCATGCCGCCAGTATGATATTCCGCCGCGACGGCAAGCCACAGCTGCGGGTGACGGCCCTCAAATTCAACATCACGCAGCAGCGCCTCGTGGCCGAGAACGCCCAGGTGGCCTTCTATGTCGGTGAGGAGGATTCAATCTCAAATACCGGCATAACGGTGCGCTATCTGCCCGAAGAGCACAAGGTGATGATGGTCAACGACCCCAAGCGCAACTTCTACAGTCCGTACATCGACACCTATCACGAGCTGGATATCTACAGCGATGTGATTACCTGGAATACCAACAAGACCGATGTGGAGTTCTCGACGCTGGCCACTGGCTCTGTGGGCAGCACGGTGAACTTTGAGAGCAGCAGCTACTACACCTACAAGAAATATCGCGAGATACAGGGCATCGACAGCAAGAGTCCCGTGGAGCGTGTCTTCGACTATGCCGAGACATACGGCTACAACTTTGGCGTAGAGCGTTTCTCCGACTATATAGGCCTCGACATGAGCCAGACGCTGCTGATGATACACAACCTGTCGAAGAGCGGTCTGGTGTCGTACAACGAGATTACCGGACGTGTGCTTGTGAAAGACAAATTGGAGCATTATATGAAGGCCTACACAAAGTCGAAAGACTACGACTATGATGCCTTGGCGTTCGAGAGCTCGGTGCGCGCCACCGACGGCGCTGTCAACGCCCGCCTCGACATCGAAGCCAACGACCTTACGGTGCGCGGTGTTTCGCAGTTTGTGGTGAGCGACAGCCAGCGCGTGGTGATCCACCCCCGCGGCGGAAATATCAAGGTCGGCCGCAACCGCTCCATCAGTTTTGACGGCCGCATCGATGTGGGCAAATTCATCATGTTCGTCACCGATGCCGACTTCAGCTACGAGACCTACGGCTTCGAACTGCCAAAGGTCGACTCGCTCTTCTTCTATGTGCCCATGTTCGACCGTCCGGACAGCGAGCACATGGTGATGACGCCGCTCTACGGCCTCGTCGGTTCTTTGCAGGTCGACCGCCCGGACAACCATAGTGGCCTGACCAACAACAAGCAGTACCCCATCTTCAGCAGCCGCGAGAACAGCTATGTCTTTTACGACAAACAGGCCATCCGCGAAGGCCGCTACGTGCGCGACCGCTTCTACTACACCCTGCATCCGTTCACCATCAACGGATTGGTCAAGTTCGTCACCGACAGCCTTCAATTCAACGGTGTGCTCACCTCCGGCGGTATCTTCCCCGACATTACATACCCGCTTAGCGTGCAGCGCGACTATTACCTCGGCTTCCGCGTCGAGACTCCGGCCGGCGGCTATCCCGCCTATGGTGGCAAAGGCGAATACAATGGCAATATATCGCTTGATCACTACGGGCTTCAGGCCAAGGGCGGGCTCGACTATCTGACGTCGCATTCCACCTCGCGCAGCTATCTCTTCCTGCTCGACTCCATGTTGGCCACCACCGATACCTTCACTGTGCGCGAAGAACAAGGCTATCCCGATGTGAAGGGTGGCAAGACGACGGTGCATTGGTTGCCATACGCCGACTCGATGGCCGTGGCTACCGTCAAGG
>JAFVWV010000133.1 GCA_017501495.1 Bacteroidales bacterium
AAGCCTTGCACGAGCTCTACGAGCGCAAGCTGCAGAGCGTCATCGTCGAGGGCGGGCGCCAGATATTGGACGCCTTCATCGCCAGCGGCCTCTACGACGAGGTGCGCATCCTGCGCAGTCCGCAGCGCCTCGGCAGCGGACTCCCCGCCCCTGCCGTACCCCCTATAGCGCCACAGCGTCTGATTGTGATTTAATTTTTTTTGTTGGCACAATTTTTGCAGACCTAAAACGTTATCAACACATCAAATATATCAACATTAACATGACAGAATTCGAGAAATACGCCACCCGCCACCGTGGCATCAGCAGCACCACCATGGCCAAATACACGTCGGCCATCAACAACTCGCTCACGCCCTACATCGTCGAGGAGCGCCAACTGAACGTGGCCCAGATGGACGTCTTCAGCCGCCTGATGATGGACCGCATCATCTTCCTCGGCACCGCCATCGACGACTACACCGCCAACGTCATCCAGGCCCAGCTCCTCTTCCTTGAGAGCGTCGACCCCACCAAGGACATACAGATCTACCTCAACTCGCCGGGAGGTTCGGTCTATGCCGGCCTGGGCATCTACGACACCATGCAGTACATCCAGCCCAAGGTGAGCACCATCTGCACCGGATTGGCCGCCTCGATGGCCAGCGTGCTCCTCTGCGCCGGCGAGAAAGGCCGCCGCTGCGCCCTGCCGCACGCCCGCGTCATGATCCACCAGCCCATGGGCGGCGCCGACGGTCAGGCCACCGACATGGAGATCACCGTTCGCGAGATACTGAAGCTCAAGAAAGAGCTCTACGAGATCATCGCCAAGCACAGCGGCCAGCCCTTCGAGCAGGTTGAGAAAGACAGCGACCGCGACCACTGGTTCACCGCCGAGGAAGCCCTCCAATACGGCATGATCGACGAGGTGCTGACCAAAAAGTAAAAAGAATAAGTTTTAAAACAAGCGAGGACACCCGTATGGTGTCCTCGCTTGTTTATTGCCGCAATTCATGCGGAAAATATACGAATTATTCTCCGCAAAAAAGAACATGAAGGTATATAATATATGCTTATTGGTTTTGCTCCCCTTTTGCTCATCTATTGTTCCCCTTTTGCCTCGGAATATGGTAATACTATGGTTCCGATAGCGTTCCTATTGTGTACCCATACAAAAGAAAAACCACGCACATGAGTGCATGGTTTTTTTATGGTAGAGGGTTTAGGTGTTACCTTAGCACCACAACCTTGTGAGCTGGGTGGGTGCCGATCTTAATCATATATGTGCCACTGGTAGGGACTATGAAACGCAATGTGTTATTGTCGTTACGTTTGGTGGCAAGCGCACGACCGGTGACATCATAAAGCGTCACAAGATTTCCCTCTGCCCCCTCGACCACTATCTGCCCATGACTGGAATACACCTTGGCATTTATAGTCTCTACACCGTCGACGCCCTCCTGGGTAATGTAGATGGTATCATGGATATAATGAGGCAAGTAGATGGTGTCGTGTAGCCAAAGCGTATCATGAAGTATCAATGTATCCTGATACGGGGCTCCGTTTTCGTAAAAATATGCCGTTAGTTGAACATCATCGACAACGGCAAAGGTATATGGGTTATACGTCGAGCCGTCACTCCAATGCGAGAATTGGTATCCACTATATGGAACTGCAACCACCGAGGCGGCCGAGCCATACGGATAATTACCGAATCCGGTACAAGTTCCGTGAGTAATACTGTCAACATTAAGGCTTACGTTGAATGTATCAATGCCGAATATTGCGGTACGGTATGCGTTTGCAGTGACAACGAAAGGACGTGGGTTCTGTGTATTGCCATCGCTCCATCGTACAAAATGATATGGTGATACTGCGGTTGCGATCAGCACAATAGTGTCAAGATAGTCAAACACACCGCCTCCATTGACAGAGCCGATAGTCGGGTCTGAGCTATTCACTTCCACCGTGTAGCTGTTCTTCGCAAAACCGGCAGTCAATACACTATCCCTGTCAATCATCAATGTGTCTGGATTTACTAGGCTGCCATTGCTCCAACCTGTGAAATGATAGCCGTAGTTTGGGATGGCTTGTATCACAGCACTTGAGTCGCATCGTACATCTTGCTGGTCGGCATCTAATATGACATTTGCCGTACCCCAGTCAGGCGCCAAAGAAGAAACTGTCATGGACAAGTTGACCGATGGTACAATATATGTGTGGTTCGAACCGAACCTTGGATAATACGAGTAGTAGGAGCCACAGGGGATGTCTATGACAAGGTGAAGTGTATCGGTATAGAATATATCGCTGATCCAAGGGGCAACATCGGATAGAAATATGAGAGAATCTAAATGTTTCCCATGGGATAAGGCTCCGTTGGCTATACTATTCACCGAATGGCCAAATGTTACCGACCGAAGGCTGTAACATTGCGAAAGGGCGCCAGCTCCTATTGTTGTTACTGCGTCGGGAATGACTATTGAAACAAGTGATGTGTCGGCATCAAAAGTTTGACTGGCTATCTCAGTTATTGAATCCGGTAGAGTCACAGATACTATATTATGGCAGCCGCCGAAGGCTCCTTGGCCTATCTCTGTTACAGAATTGGGAATAACAACCTCTGTCAAATACTGGCATGGACCGAATGCCCACATGCCGATAGTACGCACTGTATTGGGGATGACTACATGCTGCATCTCTGCATAGGCAAACGCTTTGTAACCGATTGCGGTTACAGGATACGTAACGTTGTCGTACACAATGCTGTCAGGAATTATCAAGGTACTGTCTATCAAACTGCCATAGTTTGGGTAATTGTAGCTCTTAAAAGTTACTTCCGCCTCGTCATTTGCAATATTGTAGTACAAAACATGACCTGACGGAGTAGTGTCTGCGTAGTTATATACTTGTGCCGACACTCCAGCTGCGGTAATGAGACCAACAAGAAATACCAATGTCTTTTTTATCATGTCCTTCTTATTTTTTGCAAAAATACGAATAAATAGCCAACCATCAAAAAATATTTTCATCATGTCGCGGAAAATGTGTATTTTTGCATCTTGAAATATACAGAGAATATATGCAGATAAAGATAGTCAATAAGAGCCATCACCCGCTACCGAAGTATGAGACACAGCAGTCGGCGGGGATGGATTTGAGGGCTTATTTGCCCGAGGGACCGATTACGTTGAAGCCTATGGAAAGAGGGCTCGTGAAGACGGGGCTCTTCATGGAGCTGCCGGCGGGCTACGAGGCACAGGTGCGGCCGCGCAGCGGACTGGCGCTGAAGAAGGGCATCACCGTCCTCAACTCGCCCGGCACCATCGACGCCGACTACCGCGGCGAGATATGCGTCATCCTCATCAACCTCTCGCAGGAGGACTTCGTCATCAATGACGGCGAGCGCATCGCCCAGATGGTCATCGCCCGCCACGAGCAGGCCGAAATCATCCAGGTGGAGGAGCTGACCGACACCGAACGCGGCACCGGCGGCTTCGGACACACAGGAAAGAATTGAAGTTTGAAAAGGCTGTCGTATAGTGTGGTCCTGGTTGTTGCGATGCTGTCGCAACTGCTGTTCTATTCCTGCCATGCCCAAAGCAATGAGGATTTCGGGTATGAACCCCTTTCGCCAGATTCCGCTTTTGCCACAGGTGCCGAGAACCTGTGGGGCCATGAGGTGTTCCCCTCTATGTTCTTGTTCCGCGAGGGCGGCTATAAGGGTCGCACTGCGGTGGTGGCAAACCAGACCTCGGTGGTGGGGGCAACACACCTTGTGGATACCTTGCTCCGCGCGGGTGTGAACGTCACCAAGATATTCTGTCCTGAACATGGCTTCCGCGGCATTGCGGCGGCGGGCGCCAAGGTGGACAACAGCACTGACCCCAAGACGGGCCTTCCCATCATATCCCTTTATGGCAAGAACAAGAAGCCCACGGCCAAGCAGATGGAGGATGTGGATGTGGTGCTGTTCGACCTGCAGGATGTGGGCTGCCGTTTCTATACCTACCTCTCCACGCTGCACTATGTGATGGAGGCTTGCGCCGAAGCGGGCATACCGCTCGTTGTCCTCGACCGCCCCAACCCCAACGGCCACTATGTCGACGGCCCAGTGCTCGACACCGCGCACTACCGTTCCTTCGTGGGCATGCACCCTGTACCGGTGGTTTATGGAATGACCATCGGCGAGTATGCCCAGATGATCAACGGCGAAGGCTGGCTGCAAGGCGGTGAAAAGTGCAACCTCACCGTCATTCCCATGCAAGGCTACAAGCGCGACAGCATCGGCTACGAGCTGCCCGTGGCGCCGTCGCCCAACCTGCGCAACGCCCATGCTGTGGCCCTCTACCCAAGCCTCTGTCTCTTTGAGGGCACCACCGTCAGCGTCGGCCGCGGCACCGAATGGCCTTTCGAGGTGGTCGGCACTCCGCACCCCAGTCGTGTGGAATGGAATGCCACCTATACCCTTGCCGACGGGCAGAAGGTACACCTTTTCTCGTTCACCCCTCAGGGCGGGAAACCCTGTTACGGATTCGACCTGCGCGAGATACAGGTGCCATCGAAGTTCGACCTCTCCTACCTGAGAATGATGTACAACGTGGTTGCCAACAGGAGGCTCTTCTTCCTTGGGAGCAACTTCTTCGAGAAGCTTGCTGGCAACGGCGACCTGCGCAAGCAGATAGAGCAGGGCATGAGCGAGGAGGCCATCCGCGCCACCTGGCAGCCCGGCCTCGAACGCTTCAAGACCATCCGCAAGAAAT
>JAFVWV010000134.1 GCA_017501495.1 Bacteroidales bacterium
GCATATCAACGATACATCAACGATATATCAACGATATTTCGACGATTTTAATCGTTGAAATATCGTTGATATATCGTTGATGTATCGTTGATATGCGCTCCCGGTAGGCTGGAGAGGCATAAGAAAAACAAACAATTATTTGTATTTAATAAAAATAACACTTATCTTTGCAGTTGGAAAGACAATTCTCAAAACCATATCAAGAACTGATACACAACATGATACACTCAATAAAGCATGACAGGAAACGGCTTTTTCTGCCTTTGATTATACTGTTGACTGCAATCGGCAGCCGGATAGAAGCCCAAAACGGATGCAGTCCGGCAGGGTTGCCGTTCTACGAGGACTTCAACACTACCGACACATTGCCAGAATGTTGGATTAGGGTGCAGAACTTCGATGCCGAGGAGTGGAAGGCCCACATCAGCGGAGAGGTGTACTATGAGGGTATCGGTTCGCTGATGATTTCTGGCGGCAACAGTACGTCGGGCAGCAGCAGCCACCGTTCGATTGTCATGGCGCGACAGTTGAGCCAACCGTTGTCAGGCATACGGATCACGATGCGAGTGATGGCCAACGAGGCCGGAGCCACCTTCATGGTCGGCGCAGCCGACAGGACTGTGGATATCTTTGACAACTGCGCATTCGACACGGTGCAGATAGTGACCGTCGATGCGGCCAATGTGTGGCAGGAGGTGACGGTGGATTTCAGCAATTACAGCGGCACCCATACGAGCCCGACGTTCTACATGTCGCGCAACATGCAGACTACCAATGGCAACAAGGTGTATATCGACGCTGTATCGATTGAGCGGTGCATGGTGAACGACCTATGGGTAAGCCACCGTGCGGGTGATGAGATGACGCTGCATTGGAGCAGCATCGGCGAGGGCACCGCCGACCTCACAGTGACGCCTGCCGGCGGAGGGAACGCACTGGCGTTCACCGGGGTGAGCAGTCCGTACCGCATCACCGGGTTACAGCCCCAGACAACATACACGCTGACACTGACGCCGCGATGCGAAGGAGAAGCGCTGGCCGGTGTGGAGCAGAGCCTGACGGCTCAAACGCTGAGCGGTCCGCACGAGGGGTTGGTCTACTGCGAGGATTTCGAGAGCGCAGCCATACCCACCGGATGGACGGCCAGCGGGACGGCCTCGACCAGCAACGGGGCAAGCCACAGCGGAAACCGCAGTCTGTACCTCAACGCTTCGGCGACCAACCATGCAGCGCTGCCGGTCATCGCATTGGACAATGGAGCCACAGTAGACATCAACACATTGATGCTCAATATGTACGTCTATGCTGTGAGTGCCAACGGACGGCTTGAGATATGCGTTGCCGACTACCCGGAAGAGAGCAGCGAGCTGATGGCGATAGACACAGTGGAGCCGGCGCTTAGCGGCATTTGGGCGCCTGTGACACTGAGCCTTGCCGGCTATGCCGGAGAGATGCGCTACGTGGTGCTGCGAGCCATCGGAGGGGCTGTATATGTGGACGATATGCGCGTCGGACGGTGTCTGATGAGCGGAGTGGCCCAGACGGAGCGGACGGCGACAAGCGTCACGCTGGAATGGGACACGCCGTTGTTTGCCGGCAATGTGACCATAGAGCCCACGGCCGGAGGCGGGAGCACGCTGACGGTGAGTCAGGACGACTGCACAGTTGCCGACGGCAAACAACGCTACACCATAGAGGGGCTCGAACCAGGCAGCAGCCACACCTGGGCTGTATTTGGCAGCTGCGACGAAGGCCACTGCGGCGCCGCGACAGTGAGTGCCACCACCTTCGCGCAAGAGTACGCCCTGCCCTACTGCACCGATTTCGAGGTCAACGGCGCACTGCCCACAGACTGGGCAGCTACAGGCAACGCCGCCACAACGACCGGTCGGTATCACGGCGGAAGCCGCTCGCTGAAGCTGACGTCGAGCAGTTCGCAAACCGCCATCGCTGTGCTGCCACCGATTGCCGACACGGTGACAGCTGTGAGCTTTGCGGCATACACCGACTACAGCGGATGCCAGATAGACGTCGGCACCACCGATGCCGACGGCAACGGATTCACAACCGAAGCCACGGTGACGCCCGCATCCGACCAATGGGAACGCTACACGGCGACAGTGAACATCGCCCTCGACGGCAACAATCGTTTGGCCATCAGGTTGCGACACACCGCCAGCGGACAAAAGTCGGCATGGATAGACGACCTCGAGGCGGCGACATGCGGAGTGCACACGGTGAGCGTCTTCAACGAACGCGCCAACGGGGCCACACTGCAATGGACAGCGACCGGGGGCAGCGTCGACGTGCAGCTTCGCATCAGCGGCAGCAACGCCACCCAGACCATAAACGACGCAGAGAGCCCACTGGTGCTCAATGGGTTGGAGCCTGGGACGACATACAATTACTACCTTCGCAGCAACTGCGGCGAAGGCGAAGGCTGCTGGGCTTACGGCGGGAGCTTCGTCACCAACGAAGGCGCGCTGACGGCCGACTACTGCCACGCAGGCAGCATCAGCATAGGCACCACTCCATGGAACCTGAACTATCTGGAAGAGAGCGACTACACGAACCTACTGCTCAGTCTGGACGCCAAACGCCTCAGCGGCAGCGGCAACCTGCAGGTAGGCTTGCTGCTGAACGACGCAGATCCGCAGAGCTTCACCCTGATAGGGACATACAGTCCGTCCACCGACCAATGGACACGATGCAGCACGTCACTTGCCGGGCATGAAGCCGACGGACACTATATAGCATTGCGCTCGACGGGCGGTACCATCAGCGTGCAGCACCTGAGGCTGAGCCGCGGGAGCCTCACCGACGTGGCTGTGGGCAGCGTGAGCGCCACGACGGCCGACTTCACGTGGAGCACGGAAGGTGTGGTAGACAGTGTACGCATCTATATAGACGGAGTGGTCGACACTGTGGTGGCAGCCGCCACAGGAAGCTATACACAAAGCGGGCTCAGTGCCGGCAGCAGCTACCAGTACACGCTGACGGCCATGAGCAATGCCTCGAGCCACAGCTGTGCTGTGGACAACGGCAGCTTCAGCACCCTCGATGCCGACATAGAAGACGGCCTCTGCTTTGGCTTCGACGGGCTGGCATACTATACACTGCCCACAGGTTGGACCAGCACGGGCAGCGGCGATGCGGCTACATACTACAACAGCGGTTCGACGCGGCTGCGTCTCGTTTCGAGTTCGTACAGCACCGCCAGTGTGGCATTGCCGGAATCGGCCGCGGGGGTGAACACGCTGCAACTTAGGATGGACATCCACTCGACCAGCAGCACTCCGGAGCAGAGCATGCTCGTGGCAGGAGTGATGACCAGTGCCGACGACGAGCAGAGCTTCGTGCCCACCGACACGGTGCGGCCCACCTCGGAGGTGAGGACTGTGGTGCTCGACCTGCGAGGCTACAGCGGCAACGGACGCGTGATAGCGCTGCGATACCTCTCGCCCGGCACATCACGCACGCTTTTCATCGACAATATCGGCTTGGCTGCACTACAGACAGGCAACATCGAAGCCTCAGAGCTGACGAGCCACAGTGTGCGCCTGACGTGGAGCGGAAGCGAAGCAGCCCATATCAGCCACAGCGGAGGCGACACCGTGGTCTACGGAGGCAGCGCCATAGTCGACGACCTCGACGCCAACACGACATACACCTTCACATTCAGCGTACCGGGTGCCGATGGCGGCGCTCCCTGCAGCAGCGCCCAAATAGAGATTCACACTCTCGAGATGCCGATGACCCACCCGCTCTGCCTTTCGCTCGACGACTACAACAGCGCCACCCAACTGCCCTACGGATGGACACGTCCATACGGCAGCTACCCGGTCTCATATACAAGCACGCGCTTCGAAGGGTCACGCTCGCTGCGTTTCTACACCAACTACGGCACATCGACAGTCGTCTCGCCAATGCTGGAGGAGAACACGCTCGAAGGGCTGTACCTCTCGTTCATGCTGCAAAACAATACTGGCGGCAGCACGATGGAAGTTGGCGTGATGACCGACCCTGCTGACACATCGACCTTCACGACGGTGCAATCCTTTGGCCCGGCGAATGGATGGCAACGGTGCGAAGTGTTGCTGAGCGGCATCGCAACGACGGCCCGCTACATAGCCCTGCGCCACAATGTACCCAACACGTGGGCATACGCATATGTTGACCACATACAACTGCAAGCGTGCCCGATGCCGACAGTGGAAATACAAAATCCGCGCCCAACATCGATAGAGGTAGTCTGGAGCGGAGCCGACAGCGTACACATAGCCTGGGGCGTCGGCAGCATCGAGACGGCAACGGCAACCACCGCAGCAAGCCCATACACCATCGACGGGCTCAATCCACAGACAAACTATACGGTAAAGGTATGGCCAATCTGCGCGGATGAAGGGGACTTCGAATGCCACAAGGTGGAGCAGCAGGCGACGACGCTGGCGCCACCCGAGTCGATACCCTACTGCCAAGGCTTCGACGGCAGCAGCATGCCTGCAGGATGGCTCGCTCTGAGCGGGTCGGTCAATCTGGACTACACCACTCCGGGCGGAAGCGGCCGTTCGATGCGGCTCTACGCCACCACATCCAATCCGTCGGCCATAGTGATGCCCATGCTCGACATGCCAGCCACGCTCTGCAGCGAAGTGGCCATGGTATACGTCAACTTCATGGTGCGGAGCGGCAACGGTAACGGTACGCTGGAGATAGGCACCGTGCATGATGCCGGCCTCGGCGGCATCGACTTTGTTGCGATAAGCACCATTGCAGTCACTGCCGAGTGGACGGAGACCACCGTCAGCCTGCCGGCCAACGCAGTCATGTCAGAGATGGTGGCCCTGAGGCTCACCTCGGCCAACGGCAGCGCAGAAGTCTACATCGACCGCCTCTGCACAGGCTACTGTTTCGGGGCCAACGTGGAGCTCACGGGATGGACACCCACAAGCGCCACCTTCGAATGGAGCAATTATGGAGCCGAAAGCCTCGAAGTCAGCTGGAACGGCAGCAGCTATACCGCCACTTCGAGCCCATTCACCATAGACGGTCTCAATCCCAACGACACATACACCTTCAGTTTTGGAGCCGAATGCCCATGCAACCTCAGCTATGGCTACGGCAACGGCACAGAATACACACGGCGCATGCCGGCCATGCCGATGGATGTGCCGTCGTGCTTCGACCTCGACTCGGCCGCCGTGGGGACCTTCCCGGCAGAATGGCGCCGCACCGGTGGCAGCACAGGTTCGTATCCAGTGGTCGGCAATACCTACAGTCATTCAGGTCAGAACAGCATAGACCTCTACACCAACGGGGGCAATCCCCTAACGCTGGCACTTGCGCCGCTGCCCGACACAGCCGGCGACGTGGTCTTCGGTTGCCGCCTGCTGTGCTCCAACACCGATGCCGCCAACGACGGACGCATCACAGTAGGGCTGATGACCGATGCCGAAGATGCAGCCTCATTCCGTGCCATAGGTTCTTTCGTTATCGACGCTACCGACCGATGGGAATCGTTCCACATCGAATTGCCTCAATCATTGCGAGGCCAGGACAACTACATCGCACTCCGCTTCGCCCCCGGCAGTGCCTACCACATATATGTCGACGACTTGGAGGTTGCGTCATGTGCGGTGACAAGCATAGCAAGCACAGGTGCGACACTCAACGTCGGCCTTGCAGGCGGCGCCACACAGTACAAGCTCACGGTTGCCAACAACACAGACGGAACGACGCGGCAACTCACGCTGTCCAACACAACCCCGGCATTGTCGACACTCGGTCTGGCGACCGACACTGCCTATACCCTTACAGCCACCCCGCTGTGCTCCGACGGCAGCACGCCTGCATGCAACTCCGAAAGCATTGTGGTGGGGCAGCGATTTGGGCTTCCACTATGTGAGGACTTCTCTGCCGCAGGCAGCACGCTACAACCAGATGGATGGGAGGTGATAAAACACAATAATCCACGCTACCCACGCCTCGAGAACGGACAATACCACATGCAGCCATCAGGCAATGCCCAGGCCAACAACGACATGGTGGCACTGCCGGCAGTACCAGCAGGCATGAGTCTTGGCGGGCTCCACCTGAAAATGAGCGTAGAGCTTGAAAACGCAGGCGATGCAGGCTACGCATATCTTGAACTCGGCTACTGGAGCGGATCGTCGTTCACCGAACTGATCCAACTGCACAACACCGCAAAGCGGCAGACTCATTACGCCACCCTGCCCGCAACCAACGGGACGAGACTGGCCATCAGGGCGCGCTCTACCTATGGCATACGAAACATCTACATAGACAGCCTGCAGCTGACAACATATCCAGAGCCTCAGGAGTTCAGACTGACACAGACGGGGTCGGCATGGCAACACATATACTGGGACAACACCGCAAACAATGCCTACTACAGCGTGGAGTGGGGTGTCAGAGGGTTTGCACCCGGCAGCGGCAGTCTGACTGCGAGCGACAGCTGCCACGCAGTGCTCACGCCGCTTGACGCCTCGACCGACTACGACTACTACCTTGTCGATACCGCAGGCAACAGATTCTGCCACCCACACACATTCACCTCCATGCCGCAGGCCGTAAATCCTGTCTACTGTGACAATGTCAACCACCAACTGGCGGCAGGTGAAATATACACCCTGCCAGAGGTGCTGGGGCCGATCAGCAACCTGACTCTTGTCCTCACATGGCGCTCTGCAGCAGGCGGCGCATTGGTGGTGGGCGCAGTGAGCGACCTTACATCAGGCAACACCTTCGTCGGCCTCGACACACTCTATCCTGTCCAAGCCGAATCATACCAGCGCTCGGCGGTGAACCTGTACAACCACACCGACACGGGTCATTTTGTAGCTGTACGCTTTATCGGAAGCACTGGAACCATCAGCCAGATGACCCTGCAGCAAGTGCCGCAACCAGACTTCCATGTGATAAGCAGCAGCGAGATAGAAGCAACTGTCAACGAGTCAAACGCCGATTACTATATCACCATAGCCAACCAAACAATACACATCACCGACACCCATTACACCATTACCGGACTGCAACCCTATACCGAATACAGCATCTATACCTCGGCCGACGGCAATGTGGAGTGTCAACCCGCTGTCGTTCTGCGTACGCATCTCGATGTCGATGTGCCATACTGCACCAACCTCAACTCGCAGCCGCAAGGATGGAACATGACGGGGCGCTATAGAGTGATGCCTTACCCACTGATTGACTCCATTGCCAAATTGCATCTGTATTTTACCGGCACAGGCACAATCAGTGTAGGCGTATTGTCGGCTCTCGACGACACCACAGACTACACGGTCCTTTCTACCGTAGAGGCCACTCAGCCGACCGAACACCACATAGACCTCAGTCAGGATGCGGCATCTATCGGCGACCGCCACTACATAGCCCTGCGCCTCGAAAGTGGCACTGCCGCAGTTCAGAATTTCATTGCACAACGCAATCCGAGGCCCGAATTTCATGTACTTAGCAGCTCGGAGATTCTTGCCTCGCTGCCTGGCTACACCGAAGCCGATTACTACGTTGAAGCCTGTCTTGCAGGTCAGCCGCAAGGAAGCGGTACGGTACACCACATCACTACGACAGAATATGTCATCGGCGGCTTGGCCATGTTTACAAGCTACGATCTCTATGCGCGAGCAGACGCAGACATCGCAACGTGCATGCCTCCAATCACCATGCAGACCGAATTGGACATCGAACCACCCTACTGCTCGGTAGGAGACATCGAGGGTTGGTACATCGAGGGCCAATACAGGATTATGCCATATGTGATCACCGACACAATGGCAGACATATATATCACATTCCGCTCACGTGGCAATGTAGCGTTCGGCGTACAAAGCACCCGTACAGACACAACCATGTTCACCGTACTGGACTCGTTCAACAGCAGTGCATGGGAAGAACGCACCATACGCCTGGCCGACCACGCCTCCGCTGTAGGCGCACAACACTATATCGGATTCCGAGGCGGAGAAGTGGAACGCGTATACCTGCACACATGCCCCGTACCGACAGCCACACTCTCGGCGTTCAACACCGTCATGTTCGAACAGGAAGAAGACGATGTGGAATACTGGATAGAGTACAATGACACAATTGTCCATGCCGACAGCAATCCATTCTACATAACCAATCTTGCGCAGAACACTACATACAACTTCTACTATCGATGCGACAGTGCCACCGAGACATGTCTACCCCCAGCCAGCATACTTACAGGTGTTCGCATCGAAGCGCCTTACTGCGTCTCGCTCAACAGCTATGCCATGACCGGCAACAAGCCATCCGGCACTGCAGGATGGTTCATCCTCAGCGGCAGCAACGGTGAGCAATACACCGCCCTGCCAATCATCAACCTCGACAGCGTCAACCGACTCTACATGCGGCTACGCTATCGCATTGGCCAATCCGGCACAGCACTGGCTGTAGGCGTAATGACTGACCCGACCGACGAGGCTTCGTTCTCGACTGTGGCAACCCTGAGCCACACCTCACCCGCATACCAGACAGTCTGCCTCAGTCTGCGCGACTACACAGGTGATGGTCTGTACATGGCCTTCCGTTCCAGCGGGAACAATCCGCAACAAGTGTTTATCGACAGCATAGATCTTCAGACTGTGCCCTTCGCAAGCTATCTCTTGACAGCCCACAACGAGGTACTCGTATGTGCAGACGATATGCCGCAGCCCACGAACACATTCTATATTCAGTGCGGCGACAGTCTGATAGCTGCAGATACTCTGCCATACCTCGTTACAAATCTCGAAACAGACACTGACTATCTGTTCAACTTGCGCTCTTCAGCTGATGTCGAGCCCTGTTCACCGTCGACACTCATAAGCACAACCCACCTTGCAGCCATACCGATGTGCGGATACACAGCACATCTTACCGCCAACAGTTCATTATGGTGCGGGCCTGAGTTGGCCGAGGTCGACATAAGCTCTCTCAAAATACGCTTCCACGCCCAGGTTTCAGGTAGCGGCAGCAGCGTTGTGGCAGGCACACTGCGCATACACAATGCCGATACCACATTCGAGCCGATTGACACCATCACGCTGGCTTCCGGATCCGGAATATATACTGGTGACCTGGCCGCATTCAACGGAAGCGGGCACTTCATCGCGATTCGGCTGCTGCCGGCCAACGCCAGCAGCAATGTCTGGCTTGACGCCATCACACTCGACCATTGTCTAACCCCGCTCAATGCACACATGACGCTCCTGCGGCACAACAAAGTGCGCCTTGAAAACAACGGAGAGCCTGTCGACGGACTTCACATAGAATACGGTCCCAGTGGATTCAGCCTTGGTAGTGGCACAACAACAGACATAGACACCCTGCCAGTCGATTTCACACTTGCCAACAGCACGACCTACGAGTTCTATATGATTTGCGACGGCAGCGACACCACCTGTGCCGAACCGTTGACGATAACCACCCTCGATGCGCCACCACCTTTGTCGTGGTGCGAAGATTTCGACGCGCAAACAGCCAACAGCATGCCGGTCAACTGGACCGTAGTCAACAGCATCAACTCTGCACAAGACATCCATCTGACAACAGAACGCAGCCACACAGCCTCGCGATCGCTCTATTTCAACAGCACGATCGAGCACACCAATATCGCCATATTGCCGGACCTTGGGCGCGATACACTTCGCGGATTGGCCATGTCATTGTGGCTCAATACGAGCCATCCATCGTCATCGCAGCTCGAAGTCGGCGTGATAGCCAACACCTCAGACCCGACTACATTCATCCCCCTCGACACGGTGTCATGCAACGCAGCCAACTCTTGGGAGCGCAAACTTGTCGACCTCAACAACGCCCCCGACAACATCTACTTCATCGCCTTGCGATGCCGTGGGAACACAGGACTCAACCGCCTATGGCTCGACGACCTGCACATAGCCGAATGCGGAGCTCACGAATTTGTGGTAGACAGGGTCGAAGCCGACCATGTCGAGGTTAGCTGGCAGCAGACCGGTGCACCGCAGCTAACCATCACAATTCAACCCGCCGACAGTGCCGCCTGGACACTCAACCTACCTGAAGCCACAGTCAACGGCAGGCGCCATTTCACCATTACCGGCCTGAAACCATTGACCAACTATATCTTCCACTTCAACGCCATCTGCAACTCGGCCACCGATTATTGCACCACCGACTATACCGATTCCGTAACACTGTTCACGCCTGCCGGTGGAACCAGCTGTATCGACCCGACCAACCTCACTGCCAGCTACACGACATGCTTCTATGGCGGATACGACCATTCCGACAGCATTGTCGGCGTGGTTGATTACGGCTATGCCTCGGCCATGAGCCGCCACACCGTGCACTACGACCTCAGCGAACGCGACCCACGCACCGGCGGCCAGCTGGCCACCGTACCCGACGGGGCAGTGGCATCGGTCCGTCTCGGCAACTGGAGCACCCGCGGCCAGGCCGCCGCCTACGGAGACGCCGAATCCATCACCTACGGCCTTTATGTCGACACCACCGAATTCTCCATGCTCATCCTCCGCTACGCCGCCGTATTGCAAGACCCGATGCACGACGCGCCCGACCAGCCCGTATTCATCCTCGAACTTCTGGATTCTACAGCCATTAACCCAATCGACACAGCCTGCGGCCGGGTTCATTTTGTGGCCAACCACAACCTGGGCTGGAACATAGCTCCAGGCGGGGTGCTTTGGAAAGACTGGACTACCGTGGGCATGGACCTCTCGCCTTACGCCGGACAGACCATCTTCGTGAAACTGGAAACAAGAGACTGCCGCGAAGGGTCACACTACGGCTATGCTTATTTCACTCTGGAATGCGGACAGAAGAATATCGTGGCCAGCGGATGCGGTGTGGTGGAAGAGAACGTGCTGAGCGCCCCTGCCGGCTTCAATTACCGTTGGTACACCACCAGCGACGACAGCACCATCAGCACCAACCGGCAAATCACTGTTCCGAGTGACAACTCGATGTTCTATCTATGCGACATCAGCTCGACCGAGAAGGCATCTTGCATGTTCACCATGAGTGCCTTTGCCGGTACACGCTACCCGCTGTCCCTCTTCGACTACAATGTGGCGCTGGGACAGTGCAGCTTCAACGTCAACTTCACCGACCACAGCACCGTCTCCATGGATCAGGTCAACCCAGTCGGCACAGGCGAGGTGGTGGAAAGCCACCACTGGGACTTTGGCAATGGAGAAGGCTCCACAGCCATAAACCCGGTGGCCGTGTACAACGAAGAGGGCACCTACACAGTGACACTAGTGACAGGATTGGCTGGCGACGAGTGCCTCGACACACTCGAAGTGCCCATCACACTTGCCTTCCCCCCAACAAATCTGCGCATCGAGGGGCCGGCAGAGCGCTGCTGGAATGCTCCGGCCGACACGCTGCACCTCTACAACGCTTGCGACGACTGGCAACCCGACGACACTCTCTGGCGTCTGGCCGATGCCGACTCTGTTGGCACGCACTTGTTGAAACACTATGTGCGCATCATCGATTCCGCTTCCTATGCCGCCGGCAACTACACCTTCAACCTGAGTGTGCTCGACAGCGTTGGGTGCACCATCGACCTCAGCCATCAGCTTTCGGTGCATCCCATATACCGCATCCACGACACCGAGCGCATCTGCTCGCTGCTGTTGCCGCACTCCTGGCGCGACACCGTGGTCAACGATGCCAACGTCACGCCTCTTGACACAAACATCTACGTTCTGCACCGGTACTCTCTCCACGGCTGCGACAGCGTGATGACCCTCACCCTGATGCAACACGACAACGCATTCTTCACTCCGCGCGACACCGCCATCGACGCCGTGTGCGACAACGGCAGCTACTTCTTCAGCGACTCGCTGCTAATCCCACAAGCCGGACAATCGGAGATCGTATATACCGACAGCCTTACATCATGGATTGGCTGCGACTCACTGTCAACCATCGTGCTCACTGTGCACCCAACTTACGACCACCACCTGCACGACACCGTCTGCCGAAACCAAAGCTACACATGGGGCACCCCGCAACGCGAGATGTACAGTCCTGAGAGCGTCGTTGCATCACTACATGCTTCTGACACTTCCATCAGCCACCATCAATTTCCTCAGGACACCAGCTACCTCGACAGTCTGCTGACCGTCCACGGCTGCGACTCGCTCAGCCATCTGCACCTGCACCTGCTGCCGGCCTACGACTTGCTCTACCTCGACACCATCTGCGACGCCCACCTGGCATCCGATGGCTGGCAGACTCATCAATATGCCTTCATGGGCGACGCCTATGACTCGACGGGTGCCTACAGCTATGAATTGCAGACGAGTGGTTTCGGCTGCGACAGCCTGCGCACACTGCAGTTGAAGGTATATCCCACCTACGACCTGCATCTCTACGACGCAATCTACGACGGCGACAGCTACACCTTCGAGCAGACCGTCTACGACACCACCGGCATCTATCCACACCTGCTTTCGGCTGTCTACTCCTGCGACAGTCTGCGCACCCTGCACCTGCAGCGCAACCGCCGCACCTTCCTCGACACCGTGGTCTGCCGCAACACCCTGCCCTTCTCGTGGAACCACGTGGACTGGTCTGCCGGCAGCGGCCGATGGACTGCCAATGCCAGCCACGGGTGGTCGTCCGTGCGCGACTCGGTGCACCTCAGCGGACAGGACGGCATCGACTCGCTGGTGGTGATGACCATTATCGTGCGCGATACCTCGGCCACTACCGACATCGTGCATGCGTGCGACTCCTTCTATTGGCAGAACGACAGCTCCCTCTACTATGCCACCACAAACGCCCCCGCCGTACGCTACCAACAGCTGCGGCCGTTGGACACCGTTGGCCTTGGTTTTCACCTGCCCGACACTCATTATGAGCCATGGTCTCTGCACCTGGCCCCCTACTCCCTGCAGTGCGACTCGGTGCGCCACCTGAACCTCACTGTGGACTATACCCACTACTACACAGATGTACAGATAGCCTGCGACTCAATGCGCTGGATTGATGCCCGCTGGTACTATCGCGACAGTCTCGGCATCGTTGGGCCGCTGGGCAGCCACGTGGCCACCGGACCGGTAGACACCCTCACCACCGTCGGCGGATGCGACTCGGTGGTCAACCTCGACCTCGCCGTGCGCTATTCCACCTATCACTGCGACATCGACACCTTCTGCTGGGCCGAGACCTATACCTGGCGGTCGCAGACCGCCGGCGACACCGCCGAGGCCCATTGGCCGCAGACCGAAAACTACTACCTCAGCGAAACCCTGAAGACCCACACCTTCACCCATCCCACCGATGCACACCTCAGCATTCAATGCGACTCAGTGCTGGCCATAGCCCTCACACAGATGGCACGCCCCGAACTGCGCCTGGCAGACACCATAGACTGCATCAGGCAGCAGTACACGCTCACGCTGCAGACCAATGTCGGCTACTGCCAGTGGACCGCTGGTGACGGCGGCTCGCTCTTCAGCAACGACACCGCCATCGTCGTCAGTCCCAGCCGCAACACCACCTACACCGCCTACGTCGACTATCACCGCACACCGCTCTGCCCGCTGACCGACAGTCTGCGCATGCGGCCTATCGTGGTACCCGAGGCAGTGCTGCGCGTCAATCCCTCGGCCCTTCGCTACAACGAGATGGACTTCGTGGCCTACGACAACAGTGCCGTGCGTCCCTACGCCATACACGTAGAAGACCCCGAGGTGTGGAGCCGCAGCTGGTCCATCGGCGACGCACAACTCGCCACCACAGATCCCATCGTCCACGATGCAGCCAATTCCGACGACGACACCGTGAGCATCACCCTCTCGGTCTTCAACGGCCAATGCCACGACACCGCCATCGCCCTGCTGCCGGTGCTCCGCGTGGCCCTCTATGCGCCAAACGTCTTCACACCGCTCGAGGAAACCAACAACCGCTTCGCCCCTGTAATGGTGGGTATCACCGAGGCACATCTCTACATCTACAACCGCGAAGGCTTGCTGGTGCACCGCAGCGACGACCCGGCCTCAGGCTGGGACGGCCGCGACCTGAACGGCAACCTCTGCCCTCAAGGCAGCTATGTATGGAAACTCATCTACCAGGGCCTCGACCGCCCCGGCTCCGAACGCTCCGAGGTGGGCACTGTGCTACTGCTGAAATGATTTTGTTACTGACATTGAGAAGTTGAGGGAGCTAGAGAAGTTAGAGAAGTTGTAGGAGTTAGAGAAGTTGTAGAAGTTAAGAAGTTGTAGAAGTTAAGAAGTTAAGAAGTTAAAGAAGTTAAGACAATAGTGGCCAGCAACCACATTTGTCTTAACTTCTTTAACTTCTTAACTTCTTAACTTCTTTAATTTCTTTAACTTCTTTAACTTCTTAACTTCTTAACTTCTCTAACTCCTTAATATCTCCAACCTCATTTCACAATGATTTCGTCTGTGAATATATATGATGGCTGACCCGGGGCGGGGTGCCACGTGGGTAACGGACCGGGATTGGGCACCACCACACGGAGGTAGCGGACAACGAAGGGACCTGTGTAGATTGACGAATAATATGAAGGAATCCCCAATGTTATATTATAGTTTTTCAGGCGCATACCAGTTTCTCGCGGGTCCATGTCGAAGGACCAATCCGAAACCAAATCCCATTCTTTTCCGTCATTGGAGACATATGCTTTAATCTCCTTCGGTGCCAATATCCAGTCGAATGTGTTTTGCATGAAGCGCATTGTGACTTCGTGGATTTCAGTAGGCTTGCCAAAGTCGATGGTGGCGTCGATGCTGTCGCCCCAATAGCCCTGCCAGTGGCCGTCGGCATAGGTGGCGCTGCTGCCCAGTTGGCCGTCGACGAGGGCCGCGGGGCCGCCGCCGCTGTAGATGGACTTGTAGGTGCTGTACTGCGTGCCCAGCGTTATCTTGGCGCCCATGCCGAGGTGGCTCAGCAGGTACTGCTCGCTAATGACGCCCTCGCCGTACTTGTTGTAGCTCACGGCCTTGATGGTGGCGGAGCGTTCCAGAGGGAAGGGGCCGTTGTAGCGGGTCGAGGTGGAGTCGGGCTCCGAGCCGTCGAGGGTGTAGTAGATGGGGCGGTCGTTGTAGAGGGTGCGGAGGGTAACCTGGGGATGCAACGATGTTGCATCACACCCGACCTGCATAAAGACGTGGCGGTCGAGGTCGAGCACCTCGCGCGCGAGCGCGTCGTACCTATCCATTACAGTGTGGCGTTCGTAGTCGCCGTTCTCCTGGTCCCATAGGCGGAGGTATTCGCGCTTGAGGGCGAAGAGGTCTTCTAAATATACCTTGACAAGGGATTTTGGCAGCTGGGAGAACATCACATTGTTGGTCGTGTCGGTCAGTACGCGGTGTATCGAAGAGCGCAAATAGGCTTTCGTGGAAGTAACCAATATGCGGTCATAAGCATATTGCGAATGAGGGTTAGCGGCAGAATCAATCTGAATGTCGCGCAACAGGTTGGCTACTTGTCCAATACGTTTGGCCATAGTTTCGCCTGTGTTGTCGGGGTTGAAGTTGAGCAGGGGTTCCATCAGCGCGGCGCTGGTGTACCAGTCGCCGACGGCGGGGTTGTACATCAGGGCGCCGACGGCGTAGAGGTCTTTCACCTTGCCGGTGTCGCCATAGAAGAGCCGCTCATAGTTCTCGTTGAACTGCCGCTCCCGTTGTTTCAGTTCCTCGGGGTCGTCGGTCTTCAGGGGGTTCCAGGCCATCTCGGCGGCCCAGTACTGGGCGTGCCAGCTGTTGTCGAAAAGGGCCTCGCCGTTGTCGTCCCAGCAGGTGAGCATGGCACCCTCGGCGCCGTCGCGGTGGCCGTCGCGATAGAGGTTGGCTATGTTCTTGATGTAACGTTGTGGCGTGGAGGTCATGGTTGCGCTGTGGCCCGTCGAGGCGGCCACCCAGAAGGGGTTGCCCTGGTTCTTGAAGGGGGCTATGAGGTGGCGAAAGCTGTCCAGCGGCTCGTAGGCCCACATGATGTAGGTCATGTCCTTGGGCAGTTGGCGCATCATCTCCGGGTTCTTGGCCACGATGTCGCCCCACATGGCCAGCCTGATTGCGTTGGTTCCCTCGGACTTCACCATCTCGTAGCAACGGTTGATGAAATCCACATAGACCTGGTCGGCGCCTTTCTCGTCCACCAGTTTCTTGGCGCGGCCGGTGCCGAGCTGCTCGGTCTCGTCGCAGTTGATGATGAAAAAGGGCGAGTTGGGGATGCGGCGGTAGGCGGCCTTGATGCGCTTGCGCAGGAAATCGTAGACCTTGGGGTTGCCGGGGTTGAAGTTGGCGCGGCTGTCCATGAGGTCCTCGTAGAAGGGTATCTTCAGCGTCTCCTCAGCGTGGGCGAAGAGCTGGAGGTTGATGACCTCGTCGGGGTGCGGCGTGCAGTCGGCCAGGTAGGCCGGCGCCAAGTCGGGGAACTCAGGCTGGTAGAGGGTGTGCTCGGTGTAGTAGTTGCAGAAGTTGTACTTCAGGGCATGCAGCGTCTGCCATTGCTTTTGGCGGTAGGCAGCGTGCGGCACGGGCCCGCGGCTCTGGTCGTCCATCCAGCCGCGGTACTTATATGCCGGCCAGTCGAGGATGGTGCAGCAGGGCATCGTTTCGTGCAACTGACGCAGTTGGGCGAGGGTCAGGCGGGCATACTCCAAGCCTTTGGCTCCCTCGTACTCGATGGTGACCTTGCGAGGCTCAATGGTCAAGCGGTAAGCCTGGCTCCAGTTGCCGTCGAAATGAGGCTCCTGCGGTCCGCGCCCCCATTTAACGCGCTGTTCCTTCACCTTGGCCTTGGCCAGCACACACGACTTGCCCTCCGGCGAGAGGGTCACCTCCTGCGGTGTGGGTATCAGGCCGAGGTTGACTTGTTTCTCCTGTGCCGTGACCGTCAGAGCCACAGCCATAAGCAATATGGCAAGTATCTTCTTCATAATGATTATTTCGTATTCTTTAAAACTGAATACTTCCCTTAACGGCGATTTGCTGTTTTTATTGTATGGGCTTTGATCCACAGACACTATCGGCATCTATATCGCCTACGACATATCTATGCCACCACTATAATACCTCTTTCAAAAGTAATAGTTGATATAGCGCGGGTAAGGAGGAGGTATAGCGAAGAGTAGGAGCGGGTAGCTACCGGTGCCTGAGTATCAGCCTATTAAACATAAATATAACTATTATCAACTAATACACAAATACTTATACGTGTTTTTAAGGAAATTAAACATCAAATAGCATGTTTTTTCGCTCAATTGCATCATCAGCATGCACAACCATGCAAAACAGTATTGTATCGCACACGATATGTCAGTCGACACCTTTTCGTCACGAGGAGCGCTTCCGGCAGCCGGCAGAAATATATTTGCCCACAACTGAAAAAAGGAGTATCTTTGCAAAAACATACAATAGATCGCAGACGCAACAAAACCACTAACAATCAGCCACATACAATAAAAGACAAACAATCAATAAAACCGCAACAAAATGAAAAAGAGCATTCTTTTCGTGGCATTGGCCACCCTCGCCATGAGTGCCAGCGCGCAATGGTTCGACTTCTCTCAAAATGTCCATCGTTACAGCATTGGATTCAACCTCGGACAGGCGGGCAATAACGCCCATTTCCATGATTTCGGCGGTGGCGCCAGCCTCAGCATTTGGGGCGTCTACGTCGACTTCGTCACGACCGGTCCTATGTACAAGTACGACAACCGCCTGGCCAGCATCAACGATCCCGCATCGGTACGTTTCCTGCCCGATTCGACCAGCACCATCGTCAACCTCGGCTATCAGATTCCGGTGCTCCCCTGGCTCCGCATCATGCCCCTCATCGGCTTCAACGTCAACACCAGCGGCCACACCGACCTGGCCACACACAGTGCCGAGACCACAGGCTCGTCAGAGTCGGTCAGCGTGCAGCTCTACCACGACTACAACCGCGAGTCGAGATGGACCTACCTCAACTACGGCGGCGGCATCTCCGTGCGCCCGATCAAATGGATAAACATCTACGGTGTCTACACAATACACGCCATCTACGGCGGCATCAGCCTCAACCTCGAAGCCTTCGCCAAGGATGAACTTTTCGACGAATAAGCAAAAAAACAACACAACATGAGAAAGACAAACATTAAAACATTTGCCGTTGTCTTCGTTGCCGTCTGCGGCGCGCTGCTCACCGCCTGCTGCAGCAAGAACGACGACACCGTGGTCACCAAGCCCACCGACGACAGCAGTCAATTTGTCACCCTCACCGACGCCGTGCCCGACGCCATACTGGAGATACGCTACTTCGGCACCTACAACTTCGTCGGAGCACGCATCGACGGCTACCTGCAGCCCACGGCGCTGCTCACACGGCAGGCCGCCGACAGCCTGCGAGCCGTCAGCGACGACCTCCGCGCACAGGGCTACCGCCTGAAAATCTACGACGCCTACCGTCCGCAACGCGCCGTCGACCACTTCGTGCGCTGGGCCGCCGACCTGGCCGATACCGCCATGAAGCCCTACTTCTACCCCGACCTCGACAAGAGCGTACTCTTCGAGCAGGAATACATCATGGAGAAGAGCGGCCATACACGCGGATCGACGGTCGACCTCACCATCTTCGACATGCGCACCGAGAAAGAAGTCGACATGGGCGGCACCTTCGACTGGTTCGGTCCGGAAAGCCATCCCGACTTCTGCGGCAACCCCGAGACGGGCGAATACACCGGCGACAACAGCACCAGCCCCACCGGCCGCAGCATCACCGCCGAGCAGTTTGCCAACCGCATGATACTGCGCCGCGCCATGCTCGCCCACGGCTTCCGCGCACTCGACAGCGAGTGGTGGCACTTCACCCTCAACTCCGAGCCGTACCCCAACACCTACTTCACCTTCCCGGTGCAGCAGCTCTGATTGAAGCGTACATCGCATAAAGAAAAAGCCACCCTTGCACGAGGGTGGCTTTATTTGTTATCTCAGGCAGTCGAGGTATCGATGTATCGTCTCCTCGATACCGAGGTAGAGGGCGT
The DNA here is from genome assembly GCA_017501495.1 of Bacteroidales bacterium. Lineage (GTDB taxonomy): Bacteria > Bacteroidota > Bacteroidia > Bacteroidales > P3 > Colimorpha. Next base: position 19,052 of record JAFVWV010000134.1, read on the forward strand.
CGGAGATGAGGGCGTGGCCGATGCTGACCTCGTCGCACCAGGGTATCTGCTGGTGGAAGAAGGCCAGATTCTCCAGCGAGAGGTCGTGGCCGGCGTTAAGGCCCAGACCGCAGTCGCGCGCCACCCGGGCGGCCTCCACGAAGGGGGCGATGGCTTGGTACGCAGGCGTCTCGCCTGCACGCAGCCGGTGATACTCCCTCGCGTAAGCCTCCGTGTACAGTTCCACGCGGTCCGTGCCCGTACGCGCCGCCATCTCTATCATCTTCGGGTTGGCGTCGATGAAGATGCTCACGCGGATGCCGCAGGCCTTGAACTCCTTGACCACATCGCAGAGGTAGCCCTGGTTTTTGATTGTGTCCCAGCCGGCGTTGGAGGTCAGCACCCCTTCAGCGTCGGGCACCAGCGTCACCTGCGCGGGCTTGATTGTTTTCACCAGGTCGATGAAGCCGTAAGGCTTGCTTTTAGACACTCCCTTAGGATTGCCCTCGATATTGTATTCCACACTTATCAGCGGCTTGATTGCCAGTGCGTCGGCGTAGCGGATATGGCGCTCGTCGGGCCGCGGATGCACCGTGATGCCCTGCGCGCCGAAGCGCTCGCAGTCCACGGCAAACTTCAAAACATCAGGCGTGTTGCCACCCCGCGCATTGCGGATGGTCGCCACCTTGTTGATATTGACACTCAGCTTGGTCATCGTTGTATCGGTATTAAATTCGGCTGCAAAAATACGAAGAATGTACGGAATGGCAAAAATTTTGGCAAAATAATCACTCCAGACCCTACTGTATATGCTATTGCTGTCGCTGCAAGTCAGACAGACGACGGCGCGACATTATATACGTTATACGGCGGTCGGTGACAGCATTCTGTGCACTGAGCAGCAGCGTGTAGGCCTGAAGGACATCGGACAGGGTGTTTGCTCCGGCCTTGTAGTTGAGGTTGGCAATACGGTAGTTCTCGGTGGCGATGTCGAGTGCCGACGAGTCGGAGCGTATGAGCATATATGCATCCACCATGTCGCTGTAGGCCTTCTCTTCCTCGATAGACATCATGCGGCTAAGGTGTTCCTGTTTTATGGATGCCTCCTGGATGCGGATGTCGTGCTGGCGCAGGCGGTGCGAAGTCTCCCACCACGAGCTGAGCGGCACCGAGAGCGAAAGCAGCACCACAGCATTGGCAGCGGGGTCTTGCTTTATCAGGTTGCCGTAGAAAGCCGTTCCGACAAGAGTAAGCTGCGGCAGCGCCTCACCCAGGGTCATGCGTTTGTTGAGACGTTCGGCCTCGACAGCAAGGGCAAGCAGACGTGTTTCGGGGCGCAGGCTGTCGCCCTGTGCGGCATACCTGTATTCCAGCGGCGGAAGCTCTACGGTCTCCGGGTTCACAAAGTCGATGCTGTCGCTGTAGTCGATACCCATCTGGCTGCACAGCAAACGCTTGGAAAGGCGGATGCCGCTTGCAAGCTGTTGCCGCTTGGCCATCATCTCGTTGCGTTTCAGCTGCACCTGCAGCGCATCGGACTTGGTGACCAGTCCGTTGGCAAGGGCTGTCTGCACCGTGCGGTCGAGCGAATCTATCAGCGACAGGGCGGCGCTTATGGTGGCTTCTTTCTCGGTCAGCCCGACGACGAGGTAGAACGACGATTCTACTGCTTCCACCACATCGCGCATCCGGACTTGCGACTGCAGCTCTGCTGCTTCGACGCCGAGGTTGGCCAATCGGTTGCCTGTCACGATACGTCCTCCGGCGAAAATCGGCTGCACCGCCAGTGCGGCGGCGCTGGTGCCGCTTTTCATGAGGGAGATCTCGTTCTGCACGTCGGTTCCCATTTCGGCAACCAGGTTGTACAGATCGTGCAGTATGGCGCGCATGTCGGCAGACTGAACGTCGTCGATACCGAACCTGACGAGAGGGTCGGCCGCAAGGTAGCCCAAGGCTCGCGCCTGCACCTGCGGAAAATACTTGGTAAAAAACTGACGCTTCACTTCGCGCGCTTGTTCTATTTCGAGCATCGAAGTACGTATGTCGGCATTGTTTTGACGCGCTATGGCGATGCAGCTGTCGAGGGTAAGCGTCTGGGCCTGCAGCCCCGTGGCCACGAGCATCAGGGCTGCCGCTGTAATGATATGGAACTTTCTGTTCATCGGCATTTCTGTGACTGATTGTTATTTCACCCGTTCCCTGTAGGGGCGGAAGTTCTGGCGCTTCTTGTTCTCGAATGCCACACAGTAGGCCACCGGCAGGATGGTGATGACGAAGGGAAGTGTTAGTATTGTGCCGAAACAAATGACCACGCCCATAGGCATCCACAGCATAGTGCCTGCCAAGATCATCGGGATGACGCCAAGAGCCGTGGTGGCCGAGGTGAGGAAGATGGGGCGCAGGCGCCGCAAACCCGCCGTGAACGCCGCATCCTGCACCGACATAAGCTCCTTGTTACGCAACTCGGCCACGTAGTCGTACATGATGATGGCATTGCGCACGATGATGCCCACCAACGATATTATGCCGAGGGTGGCCGTCACCGAGAAGTCGAGTCCGAACATCCAAAGTCCTAATACGGCACCAAACACACACAGCACCGACATCGAGATGGAGAGAAGCGATATGCCGAGCTTGCCATAATGGATGATAAGCACGAGGAACATGACCCCGATGGCCGCCAGAACAGAAAGAATCAACTCCGGCAACATGCGCTGCGAAACGTCATAGGTGCCACCCATCTCGATTGTCACATCATCAGGCAGGTCCATCTTGTCGAGAGACCTCTTTATCTTGTAGAATTCCTGTATCTGTCCGGTACCGGCCATCACATCGGCCGACACTGTGACGCACCGCACACCGTTGCGGTGTGGCAGGTTGTTGTGGTGGAAGTGTGGCTTTATGTCGGCCACAAGGCGCAGCGGCACCCATGCGCCGGGCTGTGCACCGGGCACAAGCATGTCGCCAAGCGAGGAAAAGTCCACATTCTGTTTTCCTTCCGAATAGACGGCTATCGGAATACTGTAGTCGCCGTCCCACAGCGAGGTGAGGTTGGTGCCCGACAGAGCGCCGCTCAAAAACAGCGAGAGCGATGTCTGTGTGATGCCGAGCCTGGCTGCAATGTCGTTTTTGAGCACCACATCGACCATGGCCTGCGTCTCGTCGTAGTCGGAATGGACGTAGAACAGCTTGGAATCCTGCTTCATGATGCGGAGCAGCGAGTCGCGCACAGGCTCTATTTTGGCATAGTCGTCGGCCTTGATATAGAACTCTATCGGTGACACCGCAGGCTGATAGTCCATCTGCTTGAAACGTATCTGCGCTTTCGGGAAGTGGTTCTCGTAGCGCTGCGCATACTCGGCGATCAGCTCTTTGGTGGCATCGTCGCTGACGGTATTCACTATAAACTGGGCATAGTTGTCTGCCGGCAGCTGCGGCGCATACGTAAGATGGAAGCGCGGCGAGGACATGCCCATGAACGAGGTGATGCTCTTCACCCGCGGATCCTTGAGCATCATGGACGCCAGCGAGTCGGCCACCTCGCCAGCCTCGTCGACCGAAGAGCCTGCCGAAAGGTGCAGCTCGACGGCAAAGCTGTCGCGTTCTGCCTTGGGCAGTATCTGGATGTTCAACTGCGTGAAGAGGAACGCACCGAGCAGCAGGAACAACGCACCATTGAGCAGGGTCAGTTTCTTATGGCGGAAGCAGAAACGCAGCAGACGTTCATAGCCTCGCTGCAGCCACGTGAAGAAGCGCTCCTGCGCCTGTTCGAATGCAGAGACCTTCTTCTCGTCGCGGCGGCGTATCAGTCGCGACGAGAAAAACGGTATAACCTGCACTGAGTAGAGAAAACTGCACGACAACGCTATCAGTATGGTCCACGGGAAGAGCTTGATGAACTCGCCCATCACACCGTTTTTCATTATCAGCAGCATGGGGAAGAACATGGCTGCAATTGAAAGCGTGGCGAACAGCATCGAGCCGGCCAACTTCGTTGTCGACACCACCGCCGCATACCATCGCGAATGGCCTACGCGCAGCAGGTCCGTATATCCGTCTATGACCACCACAGAGTCGTCCACAACCATACCCAGTACCGCAATCAGGGCCGCCAGCGTGACAGTGTTCAACTCGAACCCCAAGAAATACATGATGCCCAGCGTCGCGGCAATGCATATCGGAACAGATGTCGAGCTCACCAGCGCAGTGCGCAGCGGAAACAGCAGCAGCATCACCAGTATAACCACCAATACCGCCTCGAGCAGGTCTTTCAGGAACGAACGCACCGAGCTGTCCACCACCTTCGGCTGGTCAGTGATTCGGTGTATATGTATATCGGGGGTGACCGTCGTTTCAAAGTCCTTGATTATCCGCTCCACATCCTTGCCGAAGTCGACAACATTGTTGCCCGGACGCATCTCCACCGAAAGCATCACGCAGCGGTTGCCTGCCGACAGCGAGTCGCTGTACTTTATGTGGGGTTTCGACCTCTCGTATTGCGGCTCGATGGTCGCCACATCGCGCAGGCGCACTGTCTGCCCTGTGGCAGGATCGGAAAAGACTATCAGCTCGTTCAAGTCATACACGTTGCCGAAAGGAATCGTCACATGCACAATTGCGTTCCCATCCTCGTTGTTCACCCTGCCCGACAGGGTGCGCATTCCATGCGCCGCCAGCTCTGCCGACACCATCGATGGCGAGACGGCATACTGCGTCAGCTTCATCGGGTCCATGTAGACCGCTATCTCCTCCTTCTGCGTGCCCACCACGCTTATCTTGCCCATCTCGGCTATGCTGCGCAGCCGCGTCGACAGACGCTTGGCCACCGCCTCCAATTCGCGCGGCGACCGCTCTGCACTCTCAATGGCCAACAGCAGCGACGACGAGTTGCCGAAGTCGTCCATCACCGCCGTCGCCACCACTCCCTGCGGCAAGTCCGTGACCCGGAACAGCGACAACCCTTCGCGTATGCGCGACCACGTGACCTTGGTGTTCTCTGTCGTAGGCACCAGCGTCACAAACACATACAACATCCCGTTCTGACTGTAGGAATAGGTCTTCGTCTTGTCGACATCGGTGAACGTGAAGATATACTCTTCCACACTCCCGGCCACCTGCTCTTCGATCTCTTCCGCCGTCGCACCCGGATAAACCACCGCCACCACTCCCTGCTTCAGGGCCATCGGCGGGAACTCGTTCTTATTCAAATGAGGCAGGGCATAAGTACCCATCAAGACCGTCACCACAAGGGTGAACATCAGAATGGGGAAACTCCTCATTGTAGCCTCTATCAAGCTGCCTTTGCGTGCCATATCTCCCAATCGGCTTGTTTCACCTTTTTCACTCTTCGACTTCTCTACTCTTCGACTCTTCGACTCTTCACCTTCGCGCCACTATAGAGTTTCTGGCGGCCTTCGGCCACCACCGTATCGCCCGGCGCAAGGCCACTTTCCACATACACGCCCTCACTGAAGAAATCGCCTACCACGATGCGGCGCTGCTCCGCACGTCCGTTCTTCACCACCCACACAATCGTTCCTTCCGGCATTGTCTGCACACACTCCATCGGTATCGCCATACCCCCACCGTCGCCCAGCGTGGCATGCACTTTGGTCACCATGTCGGGCAGAAGGCCTTTGCGCTCGCCCCCCGTCACCGTGGCGTGCACCGCATAAGTGTGCCCCATCGGGTTGGCCGTCATACCCTTGTCGGCCACGCGCAGACGCAACTCACGGTCGCCAAGAGCCGACACAGTGGCTTTTGCCTCGTCGCCCACCGCGATAAGAGCAATCTCCTGTTCCGGGACCGAGAAGTTGACTCTCAGCCTCTCCATGTCCAGCACACGGCAGAACACCTCTCCCGGTTTCATCTCCTGACCCTCGTGGTGGTCCCCGCACGACACCACACCCGCATACGGTGCCCTCAGCGTGCAATCCTCCAGCTGCTTGCGCGAGCTCGTCTCTGCTTGTCGCGCTTTCTCCAGGTCTGTCTCCATCTCCATCCAGCGCACCTCGCTTATACCTCCCTCCTTGTGCACCGCCTCCATCCTGCGGTAGGCGTCCTCGGCCTGGCGCAGCGTCGCAAGCGATGCAGCATGCAGGCTCCGCGCCCTCGTCGCATCCACCTCGGCCAGCACCTGCCCCGCCACGACATGCTCTCCGTTGCGGACGGCCACCCTCGTCAACCTGCCTCCCATTGCAAACGACAGCGACACCTCACGCTCCGACCCTATCGAACCCACATAGTTGCGTTCGGCCGAACTCTCGCTGTCGCCCACCACCACAGCCTCCACGGCTATAGTATCGCTCCAGCCCGTTTCCCTACGGTCTCCGCCCGAACACGAGCAAACCGTCAGCGCCACCGCTGCCGTAAAACACAGAATACTTCTCATCATCAATCCTTGATATAAAAAAATCTTTTCACCTTACCGGGCATACACAAGGTATGCCCCTACAACTCTTCATCTTTTCGACTCTTCACCCATTCCAAACTCTGTCTTCACCGTCTCCACCATGTCCAACTTCTCCCAGCCGAAGAACTGGACCTTCTTCTGCTGCGGCTTGCCGTTGCGGTAGACGGTGACCTCAGCCTCATATGGGTCGCGGCCCATGTGGCCGTAGGCGGCGGTGGGACGGAAGATGGGGTTCTTCAAGCCGAAACGCTCCACAATGGCGTAGGGGCGCAGGTCGAAGAGTTTCTTCACCCTCTCGGCAATCTCGCCGTCGGTCATCTTCACATGGGCGGTGCCATAGGTATTCACATAGAGACCCACTGGCTCAGCCACGCCGATGGCATAGGCCACCTGCACCAGGCACTCGTCGCAGACACCGGCTGCCACCAGGTTCTTGGCAATATGGCGCGTGGCGTAGGCCGCCGAACGGTCCACCTTCGACGAGTCCTTGCCGCTGAAGGCTCCACCGCCATGGGCACCGCGGCCGCCGTAAGTGTCAACGATAATCTTGCGGCCCGTCAGGCCCGTGTCGCCGTGGGGGCCACCAATGACGAACTTACCTGTCGGGTTAACGAACAACTTAATGTTGAATGTTGAATGTTGAATGTTGAAGAGACGCTGTGTCTCTTTGGGCAGGCGCTTGACGACGCGCGGCAACAGTATCTTCTCCACGTCTTTGCGTATCTGTTCCTGCTCCACGTCGGGGTCGTGCTGGGTGGAGACCACGATGGTGTCGATGCGCTCGGGACGGCCCTCGTCGCTGTACTGCACCGTCACCTGGCTCTTGGCGTCGGGACGCAGGTACTTCATCTGCCTGCCCTCGCGGCGGATGCGGCTCAGCTCCTGCAGGATGATGTGGGCCAACGTGATGGGCAACGGCATCAGCTCGTCGGTCTCGCGGCAGGCGTAGCCGAACATCATACCCTGGTCGCCGGCGCCTTGGTCCTTCTTGGCCTTGCGGCTGACGCCCATGTTGATGTCCTGGCTCTGCTCGTGGATGGCGCTGAGCACGCCGCAGCTCTCGGCCTCGAACTTGTACTCGCCCTTGGTGTAGCCAATCTCGCGGATGACATCGCGCACCGTCTGCTGCACGTCGACGTATCCGTCGCACGTCACCTCGCCGCTCACCACGGCCAGGCCGGTGGTCACCAGCGTCTCGCAGGCCACATGGCTCTCGGGGTCGTGACGCAGGAACTCGTCCAGCAACGCGTCGCTGATCTGGTCGGCCACTTTGTCGGGGTGGCCTTCGCTTACACTTTCACTTGTGAAGAAATAGCTCATATTCTATGTTCTGTTAATTACTGTTGTGGCGTGCCTCCGGCACGCTGGCGGGCGGGGATGCGTTGTCTTCCCCACATTACGCTTGGCTCATGTGGGGTTATTCACGCTTCGCGTGGTGTTGTGCCTTCGGCACATATCCGCAATGAAACTACCGATGAATTAACGCTTTAGCATTTTTTCAAGTGGTTGCAATCATTACAAATCTATCCACATTTGCGTCTGCAAAGATACGAAAAAAAACAAAACTGAGAAAAAAAAGAACACGAATTATCACGAATGTACCATGAATTTGCATAAATTAATTTTTGATAATTCATGGATCATTCGTGATAATTCGTGTTAAAAAAGAGCCAATTGGTGTTAATTACATATTCCTCTTCTCATAGTTCTGTCCTCTTTATTGTTTCTGCAACTACTATGGGATCTACGTCGCAA
>JAFVWV010000135.1 GCA_017501495.1 Bacteroidales bacterium
AGGCCTGCTGGAGCGCATCGGCCTCGAGATGGGCGAGTTCACCCACAAGTGGAACGGCCAGAAGCACTACGAGCAGCTGCCCATCCCCGACCACACGGCCGGCATCAAGATTGTACTCAATGCCCTCATCGACCCCCAGATGGGTGTCATCAAGAGTTTCAACGAAATCGGCGCCGTCGGCAACCGCATAGCCCATGGCGGCGAGCTCTTCAAAGAGAGCGTCGTGGTGACCGACAAGGTCATCGAGCAAATCAAGAGCCTCGAACACCTGGCCCCGCTGCACACCCCCGGCAACCTGGCCGGCATCTACGCCATGCGCGAGGTGCTGCCCGGCGTGCCGCAGACCGCCGTCTTCGACACCGCCTTCCACTCCACCCTGCCCCCGAAGAGCTTCCTCTACGGCCTGCCCTACGAGATGTACGAGAAATACGGCATCCGCCGCTACGGTTTCCACGGCACAAGCCACAAATTCGTGGCCGAGAAAGCCGCCAAGATGATCGGCCGCGACTGGAACGACCTCAAGATCATCTCCTGCCACCTCGGCAGCGGCGCCTCCATAGCCGCCATCGACCATGGCCGCAGCTTCGACACCACCATGGGCATGACCGCCCTCGAGGGCCTCATCATGGGCTCGCGCTGCGGCGACGTGGACCCCGGCGTCATCCTCTACCTCATGGATCAGGGCTACGACAGCAAAGCCCTCACCAAGCTGCTCTATAAGCAGAGCGGCCTCATCGGCATCAGCGGCGACAAGCAGGACATGCGCGACATCCGCGCCGGTCGCGATGCCGGCGACGAGCGCGCCACCTACGCCTTCGACATGTTCGCCCAGCGCGTCAAACGCTATATCGGTGGCTACATGGCCGAGATGGGCGGCTGCGACCTGCTCCTCTTCACCGGCGGCATCGGCGAGAACGCCTGGTTCATGCGCCACCCTATCCTCGAAGGCCTCGAGTGCCTCGGTATCAAGGTGGACCTCGAACTGAACGACAAGGTGATGGGCGAGGACGTCGTCATCTCGACCCCCGACTCGAAGGTGGCCACCGTCGTCGTCACCACCGACGAGGAATACGTCATCGCCAGCGACACCTACAAGCTGGTCTGCAAATAAGCCCCGCTCCGAGGCTCGAAAACAGACAGCCGCAGGCAACAACCTGCGGCTGTTTTTTTGGCCACAATCCACGGTGAAAACTATACAACAGGCAACGGCGGCATACGCTTCGAGGCACCCGCTGCAGGGGCCTATCTTGTGCAGGTGGGCGACAGACCGGCACAGAGGGTCGTCGTGGCGCGATAGACATCCACAGCATCCATTTCCGGCAAAAAACGCAAAGCCGCCACACAATAAAGTGCGGCGGCTTTGCGTTATCCATGCATCATGAAAAAATACACAATCTTTGCACTCTTGCTGGCGGCCACGGTGGCGGCCAGCGCACAGTACCAGCTGCCCAACGCGGGCTTCGAACAATGGGACGGCGGCAGCACCTCCGAGCCCACCCACTGGAATTCCTTTGCCACGAGCGACGGCAGCTATTCGAGCCTCGCCTCGTCGCCCCACCACTACCGCCGCAGCGGCCACCGTCCGGGCGGCACGGGCAGTTACTACCTGACCATCTACACCAAGTCCATCCTCGGCATCAAGGCCAACGGCAACATGACCACCGGCCGCATCCATGCCGGTTCGATGTCGGCCGAAAGCAGCGACAACTACAACTACACACAGCGCTCCAATTCAGCCCACTGCCAGCCCTTCAGCGGCACGCCCGACTCAATGTATGTCTGGGTCAGCTTCTACGCCGCCAGCGGCAGCTCGCAGGCACAGGTGTCGGCCATACTGCACGGCGACAACGACTTCAAAGCGCCCAACGAAGAGAACACCGCGAGCAAATACTGCGGCAAGGCCTCGGCACATTTCACACGCACCACTTCGTCGGCCTCGTCCATGCATTGGCAGCAGGTGAAGGTGCCGTTCACATACAACGGCACCGCCACGCCGGCCTACATGCTCGTGAATATCACCACCAACAAGACACCTGGTGCAGGCGACGGCAACGACTCGCTCTCCATCGACGACATCGAGTTCGTCTACAGTTCCTGGCTCACGGGCATCAACATAGCCGGCCATCCCCTCAGCGGCTTCGAGAAAGGGTGTCTCAGCTATACGGTACGCGTCTCGGACAGCACGCTCCTCGACCAAGACTGCATCGAGGCAGTGGCCGAAGCGGCTGACGCCACTGTCAGCATCGAGCGTGCAGAGGTCGACACCATTCCCTCGGCCACCGACTTCACCATAACCGTCATGGCCGAAGACGGCGTCAGCACACACACATACACCGTACGGCTCACCACCGACCCGTCGGCTCCGTCGGGTATCGACCACGTCGGCGAAACACGCCTCGCCGCATGGCCCAGCCCTACGGCAGACATACTGCATGTCGACGCCGAAGGCGAAGTAGCCCTCTACGACATGGGTGGACGCCTGCTCAGGCAAACCACAGCCCACGGCACCGCCAGCATCGACATGACCGACCTGCCAGCCGGCATCTATCTGCTCCGCTGCGGATCAAGCAGCAGGCAGGTGGTGAAACAATAAACCGATCCACAACCAACTGATACCATGGCTAAATGAAGAGGTGTACACTGCTACTGCTACTGCTGCCAGCGCTGGTCGCGGCACAGACCAAGCGGAGCGAGCCGCTGTTCGAACAGGCGGTGGAGAAAAGCATAGTCGGCCAATACGAAGAGGCCGTCAAACTGCTGCACAAGGCCGTGGATATCGACCCCGGCTACGCCGAAGCGTGGCTCCTGCTCGGCAATCAGCACCTGGCGCTGCAAGAATATGACAAAGCAGTGGAAAGCTACAACAAATGCCTTGCAATCAAGCCACTGAGCAAACGCTGGCAAGACGAAGCCAGCCGCAACCGACAGACCGCGCAATGGAGGCAGCAGGCGATGGCCAACCCAGTGCCCTTCCGCCCGGTGAACCTCGGTCCAAACGTCAACTCGGCCTACGACGAATACATGCCAGCACTGACAGCCGACTACCGCACGCTGGTGTTCACCCGCCGCGCGCAACGCCGCCCCGAGACCCCGCCGGGCCAGCGCGACCAGGAAGACTTCTACATATCGCTCTACGACACTATGGAACTCGACTGGGGGCCGGCCAGCCGAATGCCCGAACCACTCAACAGCGATAGGAACGAAGGTGCACAGACAATCTCGCACGACGGCCGTGTGCTGATATTCGCTGCCTGCGGAAGAAGCAAGGAACCAACCGGTTGCGACCTATACCTCAGTGTGCGCCAAGGTCAAAGGTGGAGCCGTCCGCGCAACCTCGGCAAACCAGTCAACTCTGTCTATTGGGAGTCGTTTCCATCGCTCAGCATTGACGGCTACACTCTCTATTTCGCCTCCAACCGTGCCGGCGGCCATGGCGGCACCGACATCTGGTGCTGCACCCTCGAAGAAGGTCGCTGGAGCGAACCTAAAAACCTTGGACCCAGCGTCAACACACCCGGCAACGAGACCGCACCGTACATCCACTTCGACGACCGCACACTCTATTTCGCCTCCGACGGCCACACCGGCATGGGGGGCACCGACCTTTTTATGGTCAAGCGATTGAACGACAGCACGTGGGGCAACTTACAGAACCTCGGCTACCCCATCAACACATCGGCCGACGAAAACAACCTCATCGTGGCTCCCGACGGCCGCACAGCCCTCTTCAGCAGCGACCGACCCGACGGCTACGGCGGACAGGACCTCTACTCGTTCGTCATGCCTGCGCCGGCGCGTCCGGAGCGCATAACATTCATAGACCCAGTGGTTCAAGCCGAGAACCTGCTCACTTTAGGCGACACCGTCACGCTGAAAAACATCTTCTTCCACACAGCCAGCGACGCGCTGGTCGAGACCTCGCTGGCCGAACTCGACCGCTTGGCCGAAGCCCTCAGGCGGCATCCAAATCTACGCCTCGAAGTTGGCGGCCACACCGACGCCATAGGCTCAGATGAAGACAACCAGCGGCTCAGCGAACGACGGGCCAAAGCCGTCTACGACTATCTGATTCTATGTGGTATAGACCCCACGCGCCTCACTTATCGCGGCTATGGCGAAAGCCGGCCTGTGGCCACCAACGACACACCCGAAGGCCGGGCCATGAACCGTCGCACTACCCTATCGCCTATCCATTGACCCGAGAGGGTATCGACAGGGCATATCAACGATACATCAACGATATTTCAACGATATTTCGACGATTAAAATCGTCGAAATATCGTTGAAATATCGTTGATGTATCGTTGATATGCCCTACCGGTGCAAGCCGAAACCTTAATCAGAAACCCGGTTTACCAAGCAGGTGGAACATGTTTTTCTTATAGAACTCGACACCCGGTTGGTCAAATGGATTGACACCCAGCGTGTAGCCGCTTACTCCGCAGGCAAATTCGAAGAAGTAAATCAGCTGTCCTACAACATACTCATCAACCTTGGGCACAGTGATTTGCAACACAGGCACGCCACCCTCCACATGGGCGGCCACAGTGCCATCGGCGGCGCAGTCGTTTATCTGAGTCAAAGTCTTGCATGTAAGATAGTTGATGCCGTCAAGGTTGCGTTCATCGACTGGCACTGGCACCGTGGCGCACGGCTTGGCTACGCGGATGAAGGTCTCCATCATCAGACGTTCGCCCTGCTGCACATACTGCCCCATTGAATGCAAGTCGGTGGTGATGGTCAGGCTGTGAGGCAACAAGCCCCGTCCTTCCTTGCCTTCGCTCTCGCCATAGAGCTGCTTCCACCACTCGGCCAGATAACGCAGGTTTGGCTGGCAGCTGACAAGCATCTCCACCTTCACACCCTTGCGATATAAAGCATTGCGCACGGCAGCATACATCAAGGCAGGGTTGTCGAGGGTGTCACAGTCGAGACAGCGGCGGCGCATGTCGCGGGCACCCTGAAGCATACGGTCAATATCGAAGCCGGCCATGGCAATAGGCAGCAGTCCCACAGGCGTAAGCACGGAGAAGCGGCCCCCGACATTGTCTGGAATCACATAGGCGGGATAGCCTTCGTTGGCGGCAATGTCGTGCAGGGCTCCGCGGTTGGCATCAGTGATGGCCACTATGCGGCTTGCTGCCTCGGCGATACCGTATTTATGCTCAAGGTGAGCTTTGACGATACGAAAAGCCACAGCCGGTTCGGTGGTGGTGCCGCTCTTGGAGATGACGCACACTGAATAATCCTCGCGGTCAAGCAGTTGCAGCAACTGGGCGTAGTAATCCTCACTCAGAGTGTGCCCGGCATAAACGATGTAGGGGGCCGACGGACGCACCATCGAGGCAAACTCGCTCTGCAGGGCTTCAATCACCATACGGGCGCCAAGATAGGAACCGCCGATGCCGACAACCACCATCAGCCGCGACTTGTCGGCGAGCCGGGCCACATCGGCCTTGAGACGGTTCAGCATTTCCGGGTCGATGGATTCAGGCAGGTCGACCCAACCGAGAAAATCGCTTCCTGCAGCGTCGCCAGCCAGCAGGTGACGCTTGGCGGTCACAACTTCGGGCAGAAGCGCATCCACTTCTGCACGCGATACATACGCCAAAGCGTGTTCGATGTTGATGTTCAAAGCATCCATATTTTTCGTGATTTTTGTTTATAATTTGTTCATATTTTCAAGGTCAAAAACGGCATTACAAAAAAAATATTGTATCGTAACTGCAATATTTTCTTGAAATTAACGCAATAGGGCAAAAAATATTTTGTCGGAATAAAAAAATATGTGTAATTTTGCACATCATTTATGCCCGAAGAGGGTTTTGACAAAATATAGAAAAATAAACAAAAAAGTTAAACTGATATGCTGAAAAAATTAATCAAGATGGGCGTTGTGGCAGCCGTTCTGATGGCTTCGACCAGCGCCTTTGCACAAAACACTGGCAAGCCGGAGTATCCTCGTTACGGCTTCTGGAGCAATTGGTCGATTGGCGGTAGCTTCGACTACAACAACCAGGCCATTATGGGTCCGATGTTCGGCGACAACGTCTGGCGTCGTTCCGGCAACCTCGGTATGAGCGTCTTCGGCCAACAGAAACTGAACCACGCTTTCGACTGGCGTCTGCGCTTCGCATTCCCCAACTTCTGGGAGCCCATGGATGGCATGGAAGAGATTGATGGCAAGACCTACAAAATGGATCGCCACGGTTCGCTGACCCTCGACATTCTCTTCTCTCTCAACAACGCCATTCTCGGCTACGACCCCGACCGTCGTTTCAGCCTCTACATCTTCGCCGGTGGCGGTCTCGCCCTCAGCTTCAACAGCGACGAATCCGTCGTCGACTATGGCAAAGTGGGTATCGTCCTCGATGGTGGTCTGGGTGCCAGCTACCGTCTCGGTGACAGCTGGAGCATCTTCGGTGAATACGGCTACGACATCAACAGCGACGCCCCCGATCCCAAACTCTTCTTCTCCCGCGACCTGCACCACACCAACCGTATTTTCCGTCTTGGTGCTGCCTACTGCTTTGGTGTGACCGCAGCCGACCAGGCCATTGCCGCCCAGAAGGCCATGCTCACCCAGGAGAACTTCGGCGCCCTCAACACTCAGGTCAACAACCTCGAGAACCAGGTGGCCGCCACCCGCAACAACGAGAAGAAACTTGAGAACCGCATCGCCGAGCTCGAAGACCAGCTCGCTGAGGCTCTGAAGAACCAGAATAAAGGCAACAGTGCTGCCTCCGACAGCCTGCAGGCCGTCATCGACCAGATCAAGGCCGACCAGCTCAACTTCTACGCCATGCCCTTCTCCGTCCAGTACGGTGTCAACGAGTGGCAGGTCAGCGACGAAGAGATGGACAAAGTCAAAGCCGTCGCCCGCGTGCTGAAAGACAACGGCGATGTGAAGATTATGGTTGTTGGTTTCGCCGACTACACCGGCAGCGACCAGTACAACATGAAGCTCTCCGAGAAACGTGCCAACGAGGTCAAGCGTCTCCTCGTCAAGAAGTATGGCATTGCTGAGGACCGCATCAGCACCGACTACAAGGGCAAGAGCGTTGCCTTCGGCGACATACAGTACGCCCTCAACCGTCGCGTCAGCTTCTACCGCGTGATTGAATAGTTTTGATTGATGATATAACGAAAGAAGCCCTTGACTGAGTCAAGGGCTTCTTCTTTATTTTCATTCATGCACTATCAGATACTCCACTCTGCGGTTGCGGCTACGCCCTTCGGGTGTATCGTTGCTGTCAATAGGCATACTCTCTCCATAACCCGAAGCCGACAGACGGCTGCGTTCAACACCATGCGCCACAAGATATTCGACCACAGCTTGTGCACGTGCCTCGGAAAGACGCTGGTTGAACTCACGCGTACCGGAATTGTCGGTATGGCCACGAAGCTCTATACACATTGTAGGATGGGCTTGTAGAAGGTCTATCAGCCGATGAAGTTCAACATACGACTGCGGCAAAACATCGCTCTCCCCCGTGGCAAAGAAAACATCCCACATACTGACCACATCTCCCACCTCCATAGCAATAGTGTCGCCCAGTCCGGTGAAACCCATAGGTTCAGTGGGCACAACACTCACATCATCTATATAATAATATGCGCCCTGCAGTACCGCATTGGCAGCGTTGGTCTCGACAACTGTCGAATTATTGAACGAGTTGAAATTGCCAATCGTAAGAAAAAGTTCACCTCCATCAGCCACAAAATCGCCACTGACGAGTGTCCAAGACTTCATGTCGTCGAGAACACGGTCTTTATCATTAACCACCTGCGGTTTGTAATAAACGGATATCAACTGCGACTGATTGTCGCCATAATCAACCGACTCGCGGTGCATCAAAACATCCCATGTCGAATCCGACAAACGCTGAGACGTAAGCATTGCGCCGATAGTGGCAATGGCATGCGGAGACTTTTCAGCAAGACTGACATAAAAGCTCACTCGATATCGATGGCCGGGAAGAAGAGGCGATTTGAGCTGTGTCTGAAGATATTCGCGGTAGCTTGCCTGCGAGCAATAAATCCCGCAGTATGCCACACCGGTACGCGCAGTCTGAACACCCATCTTGTTTCGCGGTACAGCGCAGTCGCGACCGCTGCACACATTAAAATAATCACTGCTGCCTGCAGTTGGTTGCCACCATGCATCCACACCATTCATCACCCCCTTGGCATCAATACGTTCCGGACAGAGTGTATACTCTTCAAACGAGGGGTTAAACACCATATTATCAACCCTCTGCGCAATCGACAGAGACGATGCTGACAGAGAAAAAAACAATGCCAGGGTTTTCCAATGAAGTTTCATCGTTCATTAATTGTAGCCATCATGCTTGTCCACAATAAATTGGCTGTTTTGTCCCAACTGAATTTCTCTCGCTGGACCCTGCCCTTTTCTATAAGCGAATTACGGAACTTTTCATCTTCTAACTTCATGATAGCATGAGCTATATCTTCATGTGAAGTCGGATCGACATATAAGGCTGCATCTCCGCCGACCTCGGGCATCGAAGTGGTTCGGGAACAAATGACTGCTGTTTCAGCATACATGGCTTCTAATATAGGTATACCAAAGCCCTCAAAGTATGATGGATACACCAAAGCCTCGGCCGCCGACATCAATGCGGAGAGGTCGTCTGGTTCGGCACGGCCAACGAGTAACACATCATCACGATGACGCATATTGTCATAGGCAATGGCCAATTCGTCTTTCCACCATACACAACTGCCAACGACAATAAGCTTCAATGCACTTGGTTTCATGTCCTTTACCTCATCAAAGGCAAGCAACAGGTTGGCGAGATTCTTGCGTTTAAGAATGGTGCTGACAAATATCAGATACGGATTGCCTCCCGTGAATTTGTTACGCACCGCAGCCTTTTCCTCATCTGTATGTGGTCGATAAAGCGGGTTTGACCCGTCGTATACAACATCAACCTTACGACCATCGATACCATAGGTCTCAACTATATCCCTCTTCGAATAATCAGACACCGTGGCAATACGCGTGGCAGCACGGGCGAACTGCGGAAAACGCAGAGTCATATATCGTTGATGTGACGGTTTTAAATTATCGTTAGCGTGTTCAAAGTTCAGGTCGTGTATTACCGTTAAAGTAGGCACCCTAGGACTCAACGGCATAAACCCATCAGGCGAGACATAAAGGTCTATCTTGTAGTGCGTAAGAGCCCATGGCACCGCCCATTCGAAAAACATATGCCACAATACGGGATGTCGAGCCTGCGGGCAAAGGACCACCGGTATAACGTTGGAGCCATAAATGAATTCCTCATCTGGCTTGCGATCAAAAAGGAAATAGAAAGTGCATTCAGGGTGCGCAGCGACAATACGACGCATGGTTTCGGCCGTAAACCATCCTATTCCATCCATCTTGCCCTTAATCAGAAGGCGTGTATTGACAGCTATACGCATAGAGTCAACAATTATGGATTGTTTCGTCGATTACACGTGGAAAATGTTCTTTCTCCAACAGATGTATTTTTGCAGCAAGCGAATCAGGTGTCTCGTCGGCGTCTACAGTGCACCGAGCCTGGAACAGAATTACTCCTCGGTCATAATGGTTATCCACAATATGAATAGTAATGCCACTCTCCTGCTCACGCGCAGCCACAACGGCTTCATGAACATGGTGGCCATACATGCCTTTACCGCCATATTTCGGCAATAAAGCCGGATGTATATTGATAATGTGGTTTGGATAGGCTGTCAGCATATCCTCAGGCACAAGCCAAAGAAACCCTGCAAGAATTATCCAATCGGCCTTCTTTTCATGCAGGTACTGCAAGACCGAACCGTTTTCATAGAAGTCTTTCCGTCCAAAATATCGTGCCTCTATGCCAAGATTCTTGGCACGCTCAGCAATATATGCATCACGCACATTATAGATAATGCATGCAATCTCGACATCTGCTCTATCCGCAAAATACTCACTGATTTGCTGTGCATTGGTTCCGTTGCCAGACCCCAAGATAGCCAGTCTTATTGTTCGGTTCATCATTATAGTACATTTGGTTTCACACTGCAAAGATACGAATAAAAAGTCTTCTATACAAAAATATTTACAACTTCAGCCTAAGTTGTACATGCCAAGTCTGCCTGTGGTCACCCTTTGTCATACTGTCGCCGCTTCCGATTGCTTCAACCCCAGGCATCAGTGAAACAGCATATTTGGCACCAACCATAACACGATCGGAAAGCCTGTATCGGATTACAGCGCTTGCCCTCATTCCGCGGCCGTTGAGCGCCGGCATCATCCATACATACTGAAGATTACTTTCGCTGAAATAGATGCGAGAATAATAGCCATCGACATTGTGCCATGCAGCCGACAAAGTAGTCTGAATACGCCGATGAGTATACCGGGCTGCAACTCCGACAGCCCAACCGAACTGAGGTGTCCCCTTCTCTGAATCAAAACGACAGGCCACACCGCGAGACGAGAGTTGCCATTGTCCCAATGTCGACCTTAATTCCGCCTGGACCTGCTGACGCAGAGTATTTTCATTAAGATAGAGAACACTGTCTATGTTGGGTATATTACGCTCCTTGTAGCGGTATGCGTAGCGCAATGTGAAATTTATATACTTACCGAAATGCCGGTCGAGTCTTACCCTCAACCACTGCCCGGAAGACGGCATATATGCGCCATAGCGCGGAGCAGAAAACTTATGAAGATCAAGACTCAGTGTTGCATCTATCCTGAATGGCAGTCTTGAAATTGCATCCAAAGCGACACCGCTCTCATTTTGGGCGCTACCGACAGCAAAAGGCTGGGCATACGGATTATGATATGCTTCATCGAAATGGCGTACACTTATTCCGAAACGGTTACGGCTATCGGCTTGAACCAAAGTTCCGGCAACCATAGCCACCGTACCACTGTCGCATGCAAGCGCGGCTTCGCCATACAATGTAATCCGTCGCCACTGCCACATAGCATCCACACCGACATTTGCTATCCGGTCGCCTCGAAAATAATGGCTATTGTAGACATAGTCCCGCAACGTCACGCTGTCGTCCCTGTTGCTATATGCAAACGTCACGCCTCCAAAGAAATTGCCCTTGCGATAACCTAAATGGCCACCCAACAAGTCAACTCCCTCCACTCTTGAAGCGAACAATGTAGTATTAAATCCCCAACCTATATTCACCGTTGCAGCTGCCCCCTCGAGATAATTGTCTTCATAAAACGCTCCTGACGGTTTAATGCCTTGTCCAAAGCGCATAGGTGATACTCCTGCGATATTGAACGGCGCCAGACCTGTCCACATGGTCAGACCTTGGCCAAATTGAAGATTATAGCGGCCGACAACGATATTCTTTAGCCGTCCAATATCGTTCAACATTATATGATAGTTGTAGTAATTACCTTTGCCCCAAGCTTCGCCTGGATCCTTGTCGAGAGCCAGACGGACACTGAGTCTGCCTCGATAGTTGTAAGTATAGCACATCAGTGCGCGCATATTATCTCCCGCATAGTTTCCATTCTCATAGCCTTGAGCCCGTTCAATAGTTCCACCCGTTCCGGCTACAATATTGTGGTGTCCTTGCCAAGGCTTGAACGACTTGTCGTCAACATATGGCTCAACCTTCACCAGTGGTTCTATCAAGGCCACCGTAGTGCTGTCAAACCCTGGAACAAAAGCAAGCTCACGCAACGAAATAAGCTGACCATACAGCAATATATAATTGCGCAGGGCACGATGCTGAAACGGCGTTATGAACGGCAGTGAGGCAACAGCTGCAGTATCGTTTATATTTATTGGATTTTCGCGCAGATGCATCAACACATCTCCCATTTCGGCCACAGCCGACTCGCTTACCCCGTCGGCAGACCAGTCCTCAAGCGCCTCGAAACCATACGTCTCCTGTGCCGTTACACACAGCGGCAACAACAGAAACAATATGAGCCAGCGTTTCAGAAACATATTGCTATCGAACATAAAGGAGAAACACCGAGAACGCTGTGCAACTCTGCGCCGAGGTCGAAGGACATCAAACCGTATTTAACACCAATGCCAAAGCCGAGCAACAATGGATTGGTGGCCATACCAGCACGGAAAAACACCAAGTCATCGTAAACATATTCCATACCGCACCGCACCCGAAACCTGTCGTCGCTTTCCAAAGCCACAACAGCCATCCATACCGCTGTCGGGCGAAAAGCGACCTGGGCCATGGCCCGCCATGGGCTGTCCTTGTCCCAGGGACGGGTGCCAGCCGTAAGCAGCAACGATGTGTACCCCCATGTGGCCATGGCCAATGCATCGGCTCCTATCCAGTGACGCGGTTCGTACCAACCATCAGACACCCCCATATTCAACCATCTCACCTTGACGCCTACCCGCAGCCATCCGTTGGTTTTTATCAAATAGCCAAACGAAGCCTGCTGCTCATGATATGTGGCATCGCCGTGATGATTATATTCTGCCGACGCCAATCCAATTTGTCCTGTGGGTAGTACAATAGATATACGCTTGTCGGCCAATTCCGCCAACATGAAATCCCGACGGTAGTCCAATCCGATACGCCGGGTACTGTCCAACAAAAACACACCTCCCATGCTACCACTGCGGGCATCATGGGAGGTGTGTACAAATTGAGCGACGACATGCTGGCGATACAGCACCATCGTCATCAGGAGCACTGCTCCGGCTATAATCTTAGAGTTCCTCAAGCGAATTGAGGACATCCTCCATGTTGGCACGACGGCTGGAAATCTCTCCGTTGAGTGTCACACTCTGGAAATAGTTGATTGGCGTAATGGCGCTACGTTCCTCTTCGCTCATGGCCCACAGGGCTTCCATCTGGGTCTTGGTGATATAGAAGGCTTTCAGATTGTTGATCTGGCCTTTCACCAAGCTGCCGACAGACGAGAACTCTGTGATTTCGATACTGCCCTGATAGCCGAGGAAGTAGTTGTCCTCGTCCATGGCCAGTACCACAACATTGCCAAGGTTCATTCCAGCACCGAGAATCAAGGCAGCCCAATTGCCTGTTCTGGCATATTCGAAGGCGCTGAAGTCGGTGACGGGGCAACTGACGGCGTGGGTACCGGCAAGGGTGTCGCGCAGATTGATGCCGCAGAGCGGATAGTTGATGTTGGTATTGCCATTGGCAACAATGTCGGAAGCGGTACCGACAAAGACAGAACCGGCATTGACGGTAATGCCGTCCACAATCTCAACCGTGGCATCGCACATGGCTGATTTCAAAGCAACAGTGTCGCCTTCGGCAAGAGGTTGGCCTTCTTGTGCCTCGGAGACCACAAGGGTGATGTGGCCAAGAATATCTTGACCGGAGAACTGGCTAAGGTCGATGGTCTCGCCGTCGCATGATGTCATACCGAACATACAAACCATGGCAGCAGCCATAAAAAGTAAAGTCTTTTTCATGATTTCTAATTTTTAATTTATTGGTATATAAAATATTAATGAATTTTTACTCATCGTTGTACATCTGCAAATATACAAAAAAAGTATAATTGTACAGAAAAAAACAATAAAAATTACTGATTTTTAGACCTCAAGCCTGTTGGGCTGCCACTTGTCCGTCAGCCTGCAGGGCTTTATAGGTCTTTTCGGCGGCCAGTTGTTCGGCAGCTTTGATGGTATATTCAATTGCCGACTGCTGCTGTTGCCCGTCGATGAGCACAGCACACTCGTATTCGCGGCGTCCGGAATGATCGCGTACGAAACTGCGCACAACAGTGAAAGACACCTTTTTGTGGTTCTTCTGCCCCCAGTCGATCATCTTGCTCTTATAGTTCCACTCCGTCTGCGCCACAGCATCGACATCAAGGTACATCCCCAAAATGCGATTGATTACAATACGCCGTGTGAAGCGATATCCGCGGTCGAGATAGATAGCACCTATAAGCGCTTCGAACGCATCGCCTCCCATTGACTTGAAGACACCGCCGCCACGCTGATGCTCGATGAGTTCGACAAGGCCTATTTTGCGTGCTATATTGCCCAGACTCTTGCGGCTTACAATCTTGGATCTCATCTCGGTGAGGAATCCCTCGCCGCGCAGCGGGTACTTCTTGTATAGGAATTCTGCCACAATCGAACCCAGCATGGCATCGCCGAGGTATTCGAGCCGTTCGTTATTCACACGATGGCCTTCATGTACAGCCATGACCGACCGGTGGATAAAGGCGGCATGGTACAATTCAGTGTGCCTCGGCACATAGCCGAGCACATTCTTGAAGAAGCTATAGAACTCCGGACCTTCCTTTCTTTTGCGCTTAAAGAGCATTCTTGTCGAACTTTCTGAAGGCAAGGCACACATTATGTCCGCCGAAACCGAAAGCGTTGCTCAAGGCAAAATTGACGTCACACTTGCGCGCATGATTGAAAGTGAAATCAAGCTGTGGTATCTCCGGATCATCGTTGAAATGGTTGATGGTGGGCGGAACAATACCGTGGCAGATGGCGAGGATGGTGGCAATGGCCTCCACCGCACCGGCTGCACCGAGAAGATGACCTGTCATAGACTTGGTCGAATTGATGGCGATATGTTTGGCATGTTCGCCGAAGAGCCCCACAATGGCCTTTGGCTCCGAGATGTCTCCTATGGGTGTCGACGTGCCGTGGGTGTTTATGTGGTCGACATCATCAAGATTCATACCCGATTCGGCAACAGCCTGACGCATAGCGTCAATCACGCCAAGGCCTTCGGGATGCGAAGCCGTGATATGATAGGCATCGGCCGAAAGACCCGAACCTGTAATTTCGGCATAGATTTTGGCACCGCGGCGCAGTGCATGTTCCATTTCCTCGACCACCAAAGCGCCGGCGCCTTCGCCGAGCACGAACCCGTCGCGGTCGCGGTCGAACGGACGAGAGGCAGTCTGAGGGTCGTCGTTGCGGGTCGAAAGGGCTCGCATATTGCCGAAGCCGCCAATGCCGGCCTCAATAACGGCGCATTCCGAACCGCCGGCAATCATGGCGTCGGCCTTGCCCAGACGGATAAGGTTGTAAGCATCGCTGATAGCTGCCGCCGACGAGGCGCAGGCGGCGGCCGTACAATAGTTGGGGCCACGCAAGCCGTGGCGGATTGCTATCTGTCCGGCGCAGATATCGATGATGACTTTCGGGACCCAGTAGGGGCTGAATCGCGGCACACGTCCGCTGGCGCCGTACTCTATAATCTCATCCTGCAGAGAGGTGACGCCTCCCATGCCCGAACCCCAGATGACGCCGAAGCGCGACTTGTCGATGTTTTCATCGGTGAGGCCTGCGTCGCGGATGGCCTCGTCGACGGACACAAGACCGTAGACCGTATAGCCGTCGAACAGACGCATCTCCTTGCGGTCGAAATATTGCGCTGCGTCGAACCCTTTAAGTTCGGCGGCAATGCGACACTTGAAGTTTGATGCGTCGAAATGTGTTATGGGTCCGGCACCACTCACACCGGCCACAAGGGCTTGCCAAGTGTCGGCAACGTTGTTTCCGACCGGAGTGAGTGCGCCGAGGCCTGTAACAACAACTCTTTTCAACTCCATGGTTTTATAGTCCGAGTTGAAAGATGTTTTAATTTACTTTTTTGCGTTCTCGATGAAAGCGATAGCGTCGCCAACGGTGACAATCTTCTCAGCTTCCTCGTCGGGAATGGTAAGGTCGAACTCCTTCTCAAGTTCCATAATCAGCTCGACGGTGTCCAGCGAGTCGGCACCCAGGTCGTTGGTGAAGCTGGCCTCGGGGACCACTTGACTTTCCTCAACACCAAGTTTGTCGGTGATGATACTGGTTACTTTGGTTGCAATTTCTGACATGTTATTCAATTTTAAAAGTTTTAAATCGGCTGCAAAGAAACGAAATTTTTCTGACATGTAAACACTTTTTAACATTTTTCATAACCTGAGCCCACGTTAATCGACTGATTGCAAATACTGTAAGTTTTAAACTTTTTTAACGTTTCATGTCTGTTTCGAGCTGTTTTTTCAACGTGGCGGAGACTGTTTTGTGCTTTTTTCGACATCCGCTCGTCTTTGCATCCGGATTGCTACCGGT
The DNA here is from genome assembly GCA_017501495.1 of Bacteroidales bacterium. Classification (GTDB taxonomy): domain Bacteria; phylum Bacteroidota; class Bacteroidia; order Bacteroidales; family P3; genus Colimorpha. The sequence goes on from JAFVWV010000135.1 coordinate 16,056, forward strand.
AGTGCATATCAAC
>JAFVWV010000136.1 GCA_017501495.1 Bacteroidales bacterium
CGACGAATTCTTCGCCAAAAAAGGCGAGTTCTTCAAAGAACGCCGCTCGTCGGAACACGAAAACCTGGCCGCCAAAGAGGCCATCATCGCCGAGCTCAAGGCTCACCAGTTCGGCGACAACCGCGACGAGAACCTGGCTGCCATCAAAGACTTCCAGCGCCGCTGGGCCGAGGTGGGCTTTGTGCCGATGGCCGAAAAGGAACGCCTGCAGAAAGAGTTCCGCGGCGAGATAGACCGCATCTTCGAACAGCTGAAAATCAGCGCACGCGAAGCCGAAGAGACCGCCTTCCGCGAGCGCATACGCAACGCAGGCGGCGATGCACGCAAATTCGTCAACAGCGAGCGTCAGGAACTGCAGGAGAAAATCGAAAAACTGCGCAGCGACCTGAACCTCTGGGAAAACAACCTGGGATTCCTGGCATCGAGCAAGCAGGCCGACCTGCTGAAGCAGGAGTTCGAGAAAAAGATGCAAGGTGCACGCCAGCAGATTGCTCTTTTGCAGGCCAAGCTGCGCATTCTGAACGAAGCCGAAAAGGCCGAAAAAGAGGGCGATAAGAAAGACGAGAAATGATGAACCTCAAACATAGGGCCATAGGCGTCGTCATGACGCTTTTGGCCCTCTTTTTTTCTGCCTGCTCCGACAAGGCGACCGATGTCAAATTCAGCCGCCTCGAACACCTGTTGTTCGAAACTCCGGCCGAACGCCTTTCTGCCGAATTGACTGCGAAAGGCGCCGAGTTCGACACCCCGTTGCTCAACCTGCATCCAGACGACCCTCAATACATGCAGATGCTCGCCGAATTCGTGTCCGACCCTATGGTCCGCCGCATCTATGAGGCTACCGACAGCATATACAGCGACCTGCACGACGTGGAATTGCAACTGGGAAAGGCTCTGGCCAAAGCCGCCCAAATATATCCCGAAATGCGCTACGAGCGTCTCTACACCCTCGTGACAGCAGATATAGATGACTATCAGAACCGAGTGTTCTGCAACGAGAACGAGCTTGCGCTCAGCATCGACCACTACGCCGTGGGCTGTTTTCCGGGTGCCGTGCCGGCCTATATCGAACGGCTGAGCAAGCGCGAATACATCGCCCCCGACTGCATGGCCGCGATGGCAAGGGCACATATCGCCATGCCTGATGGCGATATGACGCTCCTCGACTATGCAATCGCCGAGGGAAAGACGCTCTACTTCCTCGAAGAGACGATGCCGGGAATCGACGACACATTGCGCCTGCGCTACACAGGCGAGCAGTTAGACTGGATGCGCGAGAACACAGCCAACGTGTGGGGCTGGCTGTTGCAGCAGAAGCTGCTCTACAGCAAAGACCTCTCCCAATTCCACAACCTTATAGACGAAGCTCCTAAAACCAATGCTTTCGGCGAAGGGTCGGCTCCTCGCACGCCATTCTACATCGGATTGCAGATAGTGCGCCAATACATGAAAAAAAGCGGAGCCTCGATGCAGGAGCTCTTCGCCGAGACCGACAGCCAGAAGATACTCACCACTGCGGCATGGAGGCCGTGAACCCAAGAAAACTGACAATGAACAAGAAAGGGGAAAACATATACATTTACTTGCTGTTAAAACTAATGCTTGCATTCGGCACACTTCTGCTGACGCAGGCAATGTTTTATATCTGCAACACCCGCATCTTCCATGTTGACGGCTTTCGCGAGTGGATGGGCATACTCTACGGCAACATCGTCTTCGGGTTGGCCACCATCGGAACATTCCTCGCCCCGTTTTCCATCATGATGCTGCTGCCGCTCAAGGCGCGCTGGAAACGCTGGTACAGAGCCATCGCCGAGGTGCTTTACATCTTGCCGGTGCTGCTGATACTCGTGCCCCGCGGAGCCAACATGGCCTACTACCAGTATACATACCGCCTGCTGAGCGACGAGATATTCTCGTACCTCGGCATCAGCGGCCAGATGGACTCTTTGGTGCCTCACTTCGCCGTCGACTATTGGTATGCATGGGTTGTGCCGCTGTGCATTTTCATTCTGTTTGTAATCTTCGACTGCCGCATAAGGCTCAATCCACTCGGAATGCGCCGACGCTATCTCGGCAACGACCTGCTCTGCATGGGCATAGGTCTTGTTCTGCTGTGGTTCATGGCCCGCGGTGGATTCGGCCACTTTCTGCAGCCGGCCGATGCCGCGCATTATTGCCAACCGAAGAATACCGCTCTGGTCAGCAACGACGGCTACAACATATTCCGCACAATGTTCACTCCCGACCTCGAAGAGGTGAAATACTATACCGAATCCGAACTGGCCGGGATATACGAGCCGGTGTACGACGGTCGTTCTTCGGGCAACATGGCGGCTGCCGACAGTGCGGTGTACAAGGGCCGCAACGTGGTGATGATTGTGGTCGAAAGCCTCGGACAGGAGTTCATGGGCTGCTATAACACCCAACCCAATGCCGAGACGCGCACGCCTTTCCTCGATTCGTTGGCCCGGTATTGCACCGTATACGACGGACGTTCCAACGGCAAGAAGAGCATCGAGGGCATCACCGCCATCAACACTTCGATTCCGAACCTGATGAGCATACCGCTGACAAACTCCAAATACGGCGGCAACAATATAACAGGCCTGCCCGCCGTGCTGAAGAGACACGGATATACCACAGCCTTCTACCATGGCTCGTACAACGGCGTGATGGACTTCGACAAGACCTGCGCCAGGATAGGCTTCGACGAGTATCTTGGCATGAACGAGTACAATGCCGACCCGATGGCTCGCGCCGAGGACTACGACGGCGTATGGGGCGTCTTCGACGAGCCGTTCCTGCAGTACACCGTCAAACGCATCGGTACCTACAGGGAGCCCTTCTTTGCCGAGGTGTTCACCGTCACGTCGCATCACCCCTTCCCGATACCAGAAAGCCACAAAGGCGAGTTCGCCGAAGGCAGCCACCCGATACTTAAATGCGTGGAATACATGGACTATTCGCTCCGCCGTTTCTTTGAGGAGGCACAGAAGCAGCCGTGGTACGACAGCACAATCTTCATCATCACCGGCGACCACAGCGGCCACGGCCTCACCCCCGAGTACAACGACTACGACGGCTGGTACCGCATACCGATGATGGTGTTCGACCCGCAGCGCCCCGAAGGCCGCAGAGTCAACAAAATAGTGCAACAGATAGACCTCTTCCCCACCCTCGTCGACTGGTTGGGTATCGAAGGCGAACGCTTCGTTTGTTTTGGCCAAAGCGTGGCGCATGGCGGACCAGGCTGGCAGGTCTACTATGGCAACGGATACCATGTGCTGGTGAGCGACAACCCGCAAACCGGCAAACACGACATAACCGTCATCATGGGCGACTGCATCAGTGGCCGTGCCGAAAACGTAGGCTTCCTTCGCGCCGTCATACAGCAGTACAACGACAGGATAATAAACAACAAACTCACGATACAATGAAGACCAAGACTTTGATAGTGGTCAACCCCATTTCGGGCGTTGGACGACAAAAGAAGATAGAACAGCTGCTGAAGCAGAACCTGAACCGCGATCTCTTCGACTATGAGGTGTGCTACACCGAACACATACATCACGGAACCGAGATAGCACGAGGTGCGGCCGACAAAGGCTATGACTGTGTTGTGGCCGTCGGCGGCGACGGCTCGGTGAACGATGTGGTGCAGGGTTTGAAGGGAAGCAATACGCGGCTGGGCATCATACCCTGCGGCAGCGGCAACGGCTTGGCCCGCAGCCTGAAGCTGCCCTTGCAGCCCTGGCTGGCCATACGCGTGCTGAACCAACAGTACGAACAGACCATCGACAGCATCATGGTCAACGACCAGTGGGTAGTGGTCAACGCCGCCGGCTGCGGTTTCGACGCCTACATAGCCCGCATGATGCACGCCGCCAAGACGCGCGGACTGCCCGCCTACACCAACCTGGTGCTGCGCGAATACGCCCGATACAAGAACTCGGACTACCACCTCATCGTCGACGGCCATGAATACTACCGCAATGCGTGGTTCATCGCGGTGGCCAACAGCCGGCAGTTCGGCTACAACCTGGCTGTGGCCCCGAAGGCCAAGCTCGACGACGGCCTGATGGACATCAGCATCATCGACAAGGTGCCCATCGAGCACCTGCCCATCACGGCGCCGCTGGCATTCACCAACCACCTCGACCAGTCGCAGCATGTGGAGATGTTCCGCGCCAAAGACCTTGTCATCGAGGGCAATGCCGACCGATGGGTGAACCTCGACGGCGAGGGCGAGAACATCGGCACCAGAGTGCACTTCGAGGTGCATCCGAAGTCAGTGAAGATCTATGCTCGCGACCTGAAGCACCCACTGCGCGAGATAGCCCCCTCACCAATAGGAAATCTGGCAATCCCCCCTCTCAAATGAGCAAGAAACACGCACAGGGTGTGGTCTACAGCACCGACCCAGACTACCAGTACGACTACGGCCTCGAACCCGAAGCCGAGACGTTGCCGCCGCAGCAGCAGAAGCTGCGTGTGCGCATTGAACGGAACCACCGCGGCGGCAAGACGGTCACGCTTGTCGCAGGCTTTGTCGGCTCCGACGACGACCTGCAGTCGCTGGGCCGCTTGCTGAAGAACAAATGCGGCGTCGGCGGCTCCGCCAAGGACGGCGAAATCATCGTCCAGGGCGAGCACCTCGACAAAGTCAAGCAGATACTCTTCGCCGAAGGCTATACCAATACCAAATAGGTTAAAGGTTAGAGGTTAAATGTTAAAGGCTGACGCACCCAAACAGACATCGTGGTGCGTCAGCCTTTAACATTTAACTTCTAATCTTATTTGACCCTGCCGCCCTTATAGAAATGTTTGGTCCAGTAGCTGTCGTCGACCTTGCTGACGCACACCCCCTGGCTGGTTGAAGCGTGGGCGAAGAGGCCGTCTTTAAGGTAGATGCCCACATGCGACACCTTGCCCTTGCTGTTGGTGAAGAAGAGGATGTCGCCCTCGCGGAGCTGGCTTTTGCCTATCAGGTTCACGTCGCGCAGCATGTCGTTCGAGGTACGGTGCAGCGTTTTGCCGTAGACCTCCTTGTAGATGGTGCCCACAAAAGCCGAGCAGTCGATACCTTTGCGGTCGGTGCCGCCGTATTTGTAAGGCACACCCAGCCAACGGTTGACAGCGGCGTAGAGTGCCTCGTTGTCGTCGTCGTCGCACTGCAGACCGAGGGCGTTGTTGCAATCGGTGCCGTCGGCCTTTTTGCGTTTGGGTTTGGCTTTGACGGGTGTGGATATAACCGGTGTCTCGTCGACGCGCTCGTCGACGTAGAGCTGTCCGATGATGAAATCCTCGTCCTCCAGGTCGCGCGCCATGAAGTTCTTGACGCTCTCGCATCCGGCAAGCATCAGGCTCGCAATCATCGCTATGGCAACCGTGCGTCTCATTTGATTACGAATATGTCTTCGTTGCTTCGTTTCATATAGTAGTTCTCGCGACCGTAATGTTCCTTGGCATCAAGGCTGCTGCTTATCTCGGCGGCGTTGATGCTGTCTTGCACAATGGCCTCGGCCAGACGCTGCTCCTCGGCATGCCGTTCGTCGACCTGGCGTCCGAGCCGCGAACTGACCCGTAGGCTGTAGTCGTCGATGAAAACGATGACCACCAGAAAAACAAGCGTGGCAATGACATACTTGTTGAGCAGCACTTTCTTTATTCTGTCCCAATTCATTTCACCTTAAGTTTTTGTCCTACGCGTATCTTGTCGCTCCTCAGGCCGTTGCGTTTTTTCAACGTACTGACGCTGATGCCGTGTTTCGAAGCTATCTTGCCAAGCGTGTCGCCCTTGCGGACCGTGTAGTACTTGCTGCCCGACGCCTTCGAATGGACCGACTTGCCACGCGGTTCAACCTTCACAGGCCGGCGGCTCAGGCTGTCGGCCGTGCGTGCATAAATCGAATCCTGGTTGTTGATAAACGGCTCCAGCCTCGAAGTCGGCAGGCAGATGGGATACATGCCGCTCGAACCCGGAATGAAGTCCACCCTGTACTGTGGATTCAGCGTGCGCAACTCGTCCATCTCCATGCCGGTCTCCTCGGCGACGAACTGCAGGAACACATCGCGGTCCAGCATAATAGTGTCGCTGCGGAGCGGCAGGTTGATGCGGCCGGGCCGCAGTCCGTGCTCCTCGTAATAGTTCATCACGTAGATGACGGCAATAAAAGAAGGGATATAGCCGCGCGTCTCGCGTGGCAGGTTATAGTAGATATCCCAGAATCCGCGCTTGCCGCCGCTGCGGGCAATGGCCTTGTTGATATTGCCGCTGCCGCAGTTGTAGGCCGCTATGGCCAGCTGCCAGTCGCCGAAGACGCGGTAGAGGTCGCTCAAATGCCGCGCCGCAGCCACCGTGCTTTTATACGGATCGCGCCGCTCGTCGACCACCGAATTCACCTCCAGGTCGTAAAGTTTGCCGGTGCTGTACATGAACTGCCACAATCCGGCGGCTCCGACACGCGACGTGGCCTGAGGGTTCATCGCGCTCTCGACAATCGAAAGGTACTTCAGCTCCTCCGGCACGCCGTAGCGGCTCAGAGCCTCTTCGAACATCGGGTGGTAGTATTCGCAAAGGGTGAGCATGACGTCAAGCTTGTTGGCCATCACCTTGAGGTAGAAGCGTATGTGCGAACGCACCTCGGCGTTGTAGGTCATCGGGATGACAGTATGCAGGGCCTGCAGGCGGCGGATGATGACGCTGTCAGGCAGGGCGTCGAACTCCTCGAGCGACAGCTCGCGCGCCGACCGCAGGTGGCGATGGGCGTTGCGGCGCAGATAATAACTGTTGAGCAGGCTGTCGTACGATTCGGCATAGCGGAGCGTCATCAACTCCGCATCGCCGCTGGGATGCACCTCTTGTGCCTGTGCCACAGGAGCTTGCACCGCCGATATCACTAAAGCCACAAGGGCTGCAAGTTTCAATTTCATACACCAAGTAACGATTAAAATCCATTATTATTATGTGGCAGGCAAAAAAAAATGCGAGTTTGCCAAAAAGCGAAGCGACGAAGAGTTCTTCCTGCCACCCTGACCATCGGCATCCGGCACGGTACCGGGAGCACCGTTGTACAGTACTTGTACAGTATATGTACAGTACTTGTACGCTTTATAAACGTACAAGTACTGTACAAGTAGCGTACATATAGCGTACAACGAGGCAGGAGGTGCCATTTGAGGTAGATACAGAATACTGATACTCAACGATTGGCAAAATACACCCTCGTTGACGGCCGGCCGCTTTTTGCCCCTCCACGAAAATCTTCCGACTGCCGTCGGGCATCCTGTCAACCCAAATCCGCCACCGATAAAAAAACAGCCCCTTGCACAATAAACCGGGATGAACACCGTTAAATGGAGCGATGACACGAAAAGCACCAATACTCGCACTGGCCATGGCCCTCACGCTCGGCGCTGCAGCACAAGGTCTTGTGGACAAAGGCCTCAACGCCGAAGCCAAAGGGCTGGACGACTTGGCAGAAGGCTACTTCCGTCAGGCGACCGACACCAGCGCCACAGCCAGACTCAGGCTCGGCATGCTCCTCGAGCGGCGCGAGCACTACAGCGAGGCAGCCCGGTGGCTGTCGGCTGCCGACACCAGCGCCACGGCCATGGCCCACCTGGCCGCCGTCCGCTCCGAGTTGAAGCAATGGCCCGAAGCCAAGCAAGCAGCCGAGAAAGCCGTCGAATTGGCCGATGCCGGCGACGGCCCGACACGCGCTTCGGCCATGGGCACCCTGGCCCTCTTCTACTGCGCTGAAGGCAACTACACCAATGCCCTGACATGGGTGAAAAAAGCAACCGCCGAAGACGCCGGCTCGCCACGCCCCAAAAACATCGAAGGCATTATTCTCTTCAAGCGGGGCAACATAAACGAGGCCGTCAAAGCATTCCGCGAAGCCCTGAAAGCCGACCCCGAAAACGCCGACGCCCACTTCAACCTCGGCGCCATGTACTGCTACCGCAACAACCCCGACATGGCAGTGGCCACACTGCGCAAGGGGCTGAAAATACACCGGCAGTCGGTCAAACTGCTCTACTGCCTCGGCTGGGCCTTCATGCTCAAAGACGAAAGCGAGCACGCCATCGAAAGCCTGCAGATGGCCATCGGCATCGACAGCACCTACGCCGATGCCTACAACCGCCTCGGCGACATATACTTCGGCCGAGCCGAATACAGCCGTGCCATAGAGCAATACCGCAAAGCCATACACCACGCACCGCACCGGACCGAAGGCTACCGCCTGCTCGGACGCACCTACGTCGAAATGCAGCAATACACCAAAGCCATAGGCCAATACCAGAAAGCCGTGGCCATAGACAAAAAAGACGACGAGACATACTGCCGCATAGCCGAACTCTACGGACGGCAGAAACAGCCGGCGAAAGAAAAAGCCAACTACCGCCGCGCCGCCAAGCTCGGCAACGCCGCGGCTCAAAAATGGTGCACCAAAAACGGAGTAACATATTAATAAATAATAGTTATGAAAGGACTGAAATACTACCTCGACGCCGTGCAACGCATCTTCGACGAGGAACAATTCCTGGCCGAGCCGCACGAGCTCTACGCCCCCATCGACTACACCCTGCGCCTCGGCGGCAAACGCATACGCCCCACCCTCCTGATGGCGGCCAACGCCCTTTTCGGCGGCAACGAAGCCGACGTGCGCGGCGCGGCGCTCGGCATCGAGACCTTCCACAACTTCACCCTGCTGCACGACGACCTCATGGACCGCTCGCCCCTGCGCCGCGGCCAACCCACAGTCTACACCAAATGGGACGAAAACACAGCCGTGCTCAGCGGCGACACCATGTACGCCCTCGCATGGCGCTACTTCCTGCGCCAGCCATCGCCGCACCTGCAGCAAATACTCCAATGCTTCTGCGAGACAGCAATCGAAGTCTGCGAAGGGCAGCAGAAAGACATGAACTTCGAAAACATGGGCCTGGCACGGGTGAGCCTCGACAGCTACACCGACATGATACGCCAAAAAACCGCCGTGCTGCTGGCCGGAGCATTGAAGATAGGCGCCCTCTACGCCGGAGCCCCGCAAAAAGAGCTCGACGCCATCTACACCTTCGGCATCCACCTCGGCCTGGCATTCCAGATGCAGGACGACCTGCTCGACGGCTACGGCGACGCCGCCGTCTTCGGCAAAAAAACCGGACAGGACATACGCGACAACAAAATATCCTACCTGCCGCTGATGGCACTCGAAAACGGCAACGACGGTCAACGCCTCGAACTGCTCGGCCTCTTCGCGGCAAAAGACAACATGGACGAAGACGAAAAAGTGAGCCGCGTAATGGCCGCCTACGACGCCATCGGCCTCAAACCCATCATCGAAAAAGGCATCGCCGCCGAATTCGCCAAAGCGGAAAAAACACTTGACCAAATCGACGCCGACGAAAACCTCAAGACCCCCCTCCGCGAA
>JAFVWV010000137.1 GCA_017501495.1 Bacteroidales bacterium
ACACATCAAGTTGGGCGCAAAGATGACCGAATTTGCAGGCTACAATATGCCTATCCAGTACACCGGTTTGGTTGAGGAGCACAACAATGTCCGCAACAACGTGGGCGTGTTCGACGTGAGCCACATGGGCGAGTTCCGCGCCAAAGGCCCCATCGCCAAGCACTTCATGCAGTATGTCACCACCAACAACGTCGAGGACCTCTTCGACGGCAAGGTGCAGTACACCTGCCTGCCCAACGGTCAGGGTGGCGTCGTCGACGACATGCTCGTCTACCGCGTCCATGACGACGAGTATTTCATGGTGCCCAACGCCGCCAACATCGACAAGGACTGGAACTGGATGAGCCAGATTGCCGACAAGATGGGTATGGAGCTCGGCAAGGACTTCGTCAACGAGAGCGAGCATTGGGCTCAGCTCGCTGTCCAGGGTCCCAACGCCCTCAAGGCCATGCAGAAGCTGACCAGCGAGAACATCGTCGACATGGAGTACTACACCTTCAAGATCCTCACCTTCGCAGGCATCCCCAACATCATCCTCTCCACCACCGGTTACACCGGCGCCGGCGGATGCGAGATCTACATCCCGAAGGAGAAAGCCATCGAGGTGTGGGACAAGGTCTTCGAGGCTGGTAAAGAGTTCGGCATCATGCCTGCCGGTCTCGGTTGCCGCGACACCCTGCGTCTGGAGAAGGGCTTCGCCCTCTACGGCCACGAGATGGACGACACCGTCAGCCCCCTCGAGGCTCCGCTGGCCTTCATCGTCAAGCTGAAAGCCGAAAACAACAACTTCATCAACAAGGAGCTCCTCCTCGCCCAGAAGGCCGCCGGCTTCAAGCGCAAAGTGGCCGGCTTCGAGATGGTCGACCGCGGTATCGCCCGCAACGGCTACGAGGTCTGCGACGCCAAGGGCAATAAGATCGGCGAGGTGCGCTCGGGCAGCCCCAGCCCCAGCACCGGCAAGAACATCGGCACCGCCCTCATCAAGGCCGAATACGCCAAGGTCGGCACCGAAATCTACATCAAGATCCGCGAGAAACTCCTCAAGGCCGTCACCGTCAAGATGCCCTTCTACGAGGGATAAAACGATAAGACTATGTGCACCATATCCCTTACCTACGACCAGAACAACGCACTCGCCCGGCGCAAACTGGATGAGTTGCTGAAGTCCGGCTTGTTCAAACGGACCGAGACCGTCGCCGACCGCGAGTTGCGCGAACTGGAGCGTCGCATGGATGTCTACGAGCGAGGTACGATGGACACCGTTCCGCAGGCAGAAGTCTACGACCGCGTAATGGCATCGATATGCAGGTAGAGTGGCTTACGGCAGCGGAAGATGACCTGCGGGAAATTGCCCGTCGTGTGGCGTTGAACTTCGGTTACGTCACAGCCGAGCGTACTGTTGCAAGCGTTACCGAGGAGACCCGGCGACTGGCCGATTTTCCCGAGATGGGGCGTCTTTGTGATGAGTACGATGGCTCACGCAGGATTTATCGCGCTTTGAACACACGCCACGACCGCATCGTCTACACTGTCACCGCCGAGAGAGTCCTCATCGTGGCTATCTTCGACAGCCGCCGAGACCCTGCCGAGTTAACATCTATGCTAAAGAAACGGGAAACACAGAACCGATAGCGCATAGTGCATGCCATTCTATTATTGACAACACAGAAACATTGCAAATATGGATAAAGGAGCAACTCTCAGCCGCGACGAGGCGTTAAATCTCGTCCGGCAGTACAAGCACATCATAGCGCGGCACTTCTCACAGGAACCGCGAGTGCTGATGTTTGGGCCCTATTCCAAAGGCAATGCCAACAGTGACAGCGATATCGACGTAGCTGTTGTGGTGTCGAGTTATGGAGACCGTAAGCTGGAATTGTCTAAGGCTCTCTGGCGCGATGTTGACAATGTCAGTTTGCTCATTGAGCCTGTATTGATTTCCGAGGACCATCCTTCACCTTTTTACGACGATGTGATGCGAACCGGGATAGCAGTGTGACGATTGTACAAACAAAAGATGGGCTTGCACCGTCAGCGGTGCAAGCCCATTGCTTACATTTTAGGAACGACTCAACTTTCACTATGTATCATCACATAGCACACAATACAACGATAATCGATCCAAGGACAACTCCTAAAAAAACATTTAGTGCTGTAGAAGCCTCATCATCTCGTTCTTTTTCGGTTGTCATTTGATTTTCAATCGTCACATCATCGATTGTAAAAACAAAGGTGTATTCGTTTTGTACTTCTTCTATCTTTATGGGTAGTAGAACTTTTAGCGCTTTCCCTTTCATGGACATTGCTTTTTCAGTTTCGTAATCTGTAGTTAAAGAATGCTTTAATATTGGTGATACATACCATCCAATTTGATTAGAGTAATCTACGTTTTCTGTTGGTACAAGCACATCTGTCAACTTCGCCCCGCTTGGAACAGTGGTTGCAACCTGGGTCTCATTTTTCTGGCTATACTTTATACCATTATGCATCAATCTCGATATGCTGCTGTCAGGCATAACTAATGCGGCATCGTCCCAAATGATTTTTAATGCATGTTTTGTCTTGTTGCATAACTTAAAATAAAACATGTCTCTTCCTACATACCATGACATTTTCATATATTTATCCTCATACACATAACGCGATGTGTCACTATTCGATTTATCCACAGTGATAGTTTCTCCAAATTGTTCTTTTGCATTTGCTGGAATTTCAACTGAAGTTAGGCTGATTGTGTAATCTGCAGTTCTATTTGCTTTTTTAACATCTTTCATGACAGAACAAGACTGAAATGCCAAGGCTGCAATTGCACAAAAATAGACAAGTTTTTTCATCATTTTTAATCCTTGTTTTTGTAGGATAAAATCATTACGCTCCTCCGTACCGCGCTGAGCGATTATTTACAAAACGAAAGCGTGGCACCGTATACCACCTCTCCTAGTGGAGGCCGTGAGAATTGCCCTGAAATGAAGATATGGAAACAGTCCACGCTAATACACGCAAACCGTCATACCATCCTTGCATTTCATAGAAATTTCTCACGTTTCCACTAGCAAGAGCGAGTATAACGCCTCGTGATTTCCTTCTGAAATCGACTGCAAAGATACACACTTTTCCCCATACTGCTAAAAATATTTCACCATATCGTGAAAAAAACGTATCTTTGCACCCAAATTCGCAATCATGTACGACGTCCGCATCACCGCCATACGCAAAGCCGACTACCGCGACCTGCAGGTCCTCTACGAGAACCCTATCGAGCACGCATGCGACGTACTCGAAGGCCAGTCGTGGGTCAGCCACGGCGGCGCCAGGCCCGACGGCCTATGCCTCAGCGCCTGGGACTCCATGCATTGGTTCGTACAGGAGCTCGCCGCCGGACGCGGCAACTTCTACGACGGCTGGATGCGCAACCCCAACAGCGCACTCATCAGCTGCAACGACGGCTTCCGCCCCGTCAGCTTCCTCCTCGAACGCATCGACAACACACAACAAGCCTAACCACCTTAAACTTTAAACCTTAAACCTTAAACCTTAAACCTTAAACCTTAAACTCAAATATGTCCACAAAAAGCAAAATCATCACTATCGCCTCGACCATCGTCGTTGTGGTCCTCGCCGTGTTTCTCTATTTCCGCTTCTTCTTCGTCTACAGCAGCGGTGTCAACACCGGCGACCTCAACTATTTCCAGCAGGAAGGCGTCATCTTCAAGACCTATGAGGGCAAGATTATCCAAAGCGGCTTCAAATCGGCAAGCAGGAGCACCGAAGGACTGCACAGCAACGAGCTCAAGTTCTCGGTCACAGACCAGAGCGTGGCCGACACGCTGATGCGCGCCTCGGGCCACCGCGTCGAGCTGCGCTGGAAGCGCTATATGGGCACCCTACCCTGGCGCGGCAACAGCCAGTACGTCGTCTCCGAGGTTTTGTCAATCGAATAACGGGAGGTTCCCCGAACACTCTACACTGATCAGTCTCCTCCGTGCTTGGTCACATGGGGCAGGAAAGCGCGGAGTGCGTTCTGCGTGGTGTTGCCGTTGAGCATCGCCGCGCCCCACGGCGCACAAGTGGCTGTTCCATAGTAAATAGCCTAAGGGATGCTGTAGAAGGCATCGACCACGAGGTGAAGCTCATCTCGCAGAAGATGATCGAACCCATCAAGCACACCAACGTATCCATGCTCCACGGCAGCAATCCCCGCCTGCACACCGACGAGGTGCTCGTCACCCTCTCCATCCTCAGCCTCCTCGACGACAACTGCCGCCGCGCTCTCGACTGCCTCCCCCATGCTCGACGGTTGCCAGGTGCACACCACCGTCATGACCAGCGAGGTGGACCGCAAAATCTTCAAGAAACTTGGCATCGGCCTCACCTCCGAGCCCGTCCAAAAGCCGAGCGGAGAAGCAGCTCGCTGATTATCCCGAGGCAACGGCGGGTGGGCGACAGCCAGCCCGTCCGCAAGGACTGACCCCAAAAAGGATAATCCCAACAGAACCGCCGCCAAACAGGTGGCGGTTTTTGTTTGGCGCGGGGGTCAATAAAAACGCGGCGGAATCGTTATTTATGGCAGCGAGAACTACATGAAGGAGAGCGGCCTCATCGACAACATGCTGCAAGACCTCCTGCAGTACGAGCGCCAGCTGAACCGCCTCGGCCTGCTCATCGTGGCCAACCAGCTGAAGGCGAAGAACGACGAGGTGCGCCAGCTCATCGCCCAGCGCAACGAGGAGCGCATGGAGCAGGTGCTCGGCGAGCTGAAAGCCGCCCGCGCCGCGAGCGATGTGGCCTACGCCGCCGTGGTGATGTTCACCAACGCCTACGCGCTGCTCAACCCCGACCGCCGCGAGGCCGCCGACCTCGTGAAGCGGATGCAGGAAGACCTCGAATACTTCCGCCGCCACGCGATGCCCGACCCCCACCGCACACGCGACACCGCGCCGGACGACGAGGAACCCGAGCAGCCCGTCGAGCCGGCGGAATAGCCGTGCAATCGCGCCCCGCACCACTGCAAGGACAAGAAACAATGCTGCAAAAGCGTTTTGCAATGGTGCGAGGCCATTTTGCAGCCGTGCAACGCCCAATGCAATGGTGCGAGACCGATTTACACGACTGCAAGAGGGTTTTGCAATGGTGCGAGGCAAAATTGCACAGAAACCGCAAATTTCCGCCGCCCTGCGGGCAATAAAAACCGCAGAGCGGCGTTTACTTAAAAACCTTCCAATTAATAAGCCCCTATCGTATCCGAAAAAAATAACAGATGGAACGCTTCATCAACCTCACAAACAGATGTCTTGCCGTTTTTCTAGACGTAGAATTCTATTCCCGCAATCAGGGTTGGAATGAAACAAACTGGAGAAACGCAGAGAAGTACAGGGATTTATGCCAAGGAGGGGCAAATCTACGCATATTCCTGGGTTTGATATTATCCTGTCCGGTGGCTGTGGCTTTAATCAAGTTTTTTGGCAACAATGTATGGACTACACTCAGCTCATTTGTCCTGTCGATAGGTCTGTCCTTTCTGTTTCATTGGTATTTCGTAACCTACAAATGCAAATGGCGCAAGTATTGGGATGAGTACGAACGTCAGACGAAACACCAGCACCGCATATGGATGGCAATCACCATAGTGACCGTTTGCCTCTATGTCGCAGCGTGTATTTTTGGTGCAATAATGATAAGCAAATATGTTCCTTCTCTTTGAGCAATCCGCCTGCTGCAATTGACTAACAGAAAGCCGAGACCATTACTGGCCTCGGCTTTCGTCATTTTAGTGTGTCGATGCAGGTTTACATCTCCGAGAGTTTCTTGTAGCCTTCGTAGCGCAGTTTGGCGTTGCGCTCGGTGGCGACAAAGAGTTCTTCGGCTTCCTGGGGGTACCCCGTAAGGGGAACTGAACACCGCTGAATTAAATCTAATCCAGTGAAGAAGGTCTTCATCAGCGAGTTGTAGCGCACCTCGCCCATAATGAAGTCGCGGAACTTGCGCAAAAAAAAAGAGCATCCCGATTGGAATGCTCTTAAAAAGATTGGCGGCGACCTACTTTTCCACAAACAAGTGCAGTATCATCGGCGATGTGAGGCTTAACTTCTCTGTTCGGAATGGGAAGAGGTGAACACTCACTCCATAGCCACCAAAAGTAATGTTTTTGGCACATTGGCACAAGACATATAAGGGAATTCAACGGAAAGTCTTCGGGTTATTAGTACCGCTCGGCTTTGACATCGCTGCCTTTACACCTGCGGCCTATCGAGGTCGTAGTCTTCGACCACCCTGTG
>JAFVWV010000016.1 GCA_017501495.1 Bacteroidales bacterium
ATCCATTTTTTATTAGAAGTTAAGAATTCGAGAAGTTAAGAAGTTAAGACAAATGTGCAGCCGACGGTATCCATTTTTTATTAGAAGTTAAGAATTCGAGAAGTTAAGAAGTTAAGACAAATGTGCAGCCGACGGTATCCATTTTTTATTAGAAGTTAAGAATTCGAGAAGTTAAGAAGTTAAGACGAATGTGCAGCCGACGGTATCAAAATTTAAACCTTAAACCTTAAACCTTAAACCTTAAACCTTAAACCTTAAACCTTAAACCTTTACTGTATGCGTACGCGCGGGTCGAGCAGGGCGTAGAGGATGTCGGTGAGGATGTTGATTACGACGAGCAGCACGCAGATGAAGAGTATGGTGCCCATAACGACGGGGAAGTCGTATTTTTCGAGTCCGTCGACGATGACGACACCCATGCCTTTCCAATCGAAGACGTATTCGACGAAGACGGCACCTGCGAAGAGGGATGCAAGCCAGCCTGAGGCGGAGGTGACGACGGGGTTGAGCGCATTGCGCAGGGCGTGATGCACTATGACGCGGCGACGGCTGAGGCCTTTGGCGCGGGCGGTGCGTATGTAGTCTTGCGAGAGGGCTTCGAGCATGGAGTTTTTGGTGAGTTGAGTGAGGGTGGCGAGCGGGCGGATGCCGAGTGTCAGAGCCGGGAGGATGAGGTTTTTGAGGTCGATGTATTGGCCGCAGCCGTAGTCGTCGACAGAGTAGAGGTTGCCGAACATGTTGAGGTGGGTCCAGTCGGCCAGGACATAGGCGAAGAGCCAAGCGATGAGGATGGCGGCGAAGAATGAGGGGAGGGACATGCCGAGGGTGCTGAGGACGAGGACGAGGCGGTCGACCCAGCCGTCTTTGTGGAGGGCGGCCACGACGCCGAGGGTGATGCCGAGGATGAGTGCGAGGAGCATGGCGACGATGGCGAGGAGGGCTGTCTGGGGGAAGGCGGCGGCGATGATTTCGCTGACGGGGCGCTGGCTTTGGTAGCTGCGGCGGAGATAGGGTGCCTTGAGGACAAGGGTGGTGCTGCCGATGCTTGCGAGGTGCAGGCAATGGCGGTATTTTTCGGGAGCGAGATAGAAGTAGTGTTGAGGGTCGGAGTTGTTGTGGAGCGAGAGCGGGAGCAGGTCGTTGAGGTAGTTGACGTACTGGAGGGCGACGGGTTTGTCGCGGCCGAGGTCGCGGTTGATGATGTCGATGCTTTCCTGGTCGGCGCGCTGGCCGAGCATCATGCGTGCGGGGTCGCCGGGGAGGATGTTGAAGAGGAAGAATACGAGGGTGACGACCCCGAGGAGGACGAGGAGACCGTAGAGCAGCCGTTTGGTGACGAAGCGCAGCATTTGAGAATTGTGAATTCAGAATTTGGAATTTAGAAGGTTCATCTCAGTCCGTGGACGACGCTTTTCTTGGCGACAAAATCTTTGAGGTAGAGTGGCTCGAAGTAGGCGACATCCTCGACCCTGCCCTGCTGCAGTTTTTGAGCGGCGATGGCGGCCATGCCGTCGGCGGCGACGACGAAGGTGTCGTCGAAGCGTGCGTTGGGATGGCTGCCGAAGACGGACTTGGTTTTGGCGGCGCCGTCGCCGATGAAGACTATTGGCCCTTTGTCGAGCATGGCTGTGAATGCCGGGAGGGCGGATGCTTCGGAGGAGTCGAAGATGTCGGCGTGTGTGTCGCGGACGATGTTGAGATGGCCGTCGACAAGCATTGTGTAGCACTCCATGCGGCGGGCGTCGATCATGGGGCAGACGAGGCCTTGATAATCGGGATGCTGCGAAAGGTAGAGCGCGGCCATGGAGAGCAGTGTTGGCACGGAGAGGAGGGGACGACCGAGTGCGTAACAGAGGCCTTTGGCGGTGCTTACGCCGATGCGCAAGCCGGTGTAGCTGCCGGGGCCTGCGGATACGCAGACGGCGTCGAGCTGCGAGGGTTGCATGGCAAGGGAGCGGAGCATCTCGTCGATAAAGACTGTGAGCCTGGTGGAGTGGGCGTTGGGTTCGGAGGAGGAGCGACGGGCGGCGATGCGGCCGTCGACAGAGACAGCCACAGAGCATACGGGCGTGGCGGTTTCGATAAGGAGTGTGTTCATCGCATGTCGATTAATTCGACGTCGGGGTGGGCCGAGGGGTCGAAGGTGAATTGGGAAGCGGCGTTGGCGGTGCGCTTGAAGTCGGAGACGACATAGACGTCGCGCGAGGAGTCGTACTTGTGGACTTCCATTCGGCGGAGAAGGCCGTCGGCTTCGTTGATGAAGAGGCGGATTTTGTGGTAGGGGCGCGAGGAACGCGGCTGGAGGTCGACAACAGCAGAGCCGTCGTCATCGGTGCGTATATATTTGGCCTTGAAGTTTTTCTGATAGTTGGCCAAAAGCCGGCCGGGGTTAAGGAGGTCGATGTCGTCGTCGGAGAGGTTGTTGACGGCCACCTCGCGGGCGGTTTTGTTCCAGTGCCAAACGGTGGTGCCGTCGGAGATGAGTTCCTGGTCGGCAAAGGTCAAGCGGTATTTGCCTTTGTGGTAGCGCACCTGAGCCGTCTGCGAGCCGATGTTTTTCTTCTGAGGGTCGAGGTTGGTGAGGGTGACGGAGAAGCTGACGTTCTGGTTGAATCGTGCGGCGGCTTTTTTGAGTGCTTCGGTGGCATTCTCGTCGAGGCGGCCCTGCGAGGCATGGGTGATCTGAGCCTGAGCATGGTTGAAGCCAGCGGATTGAGCATAGAGGGCTATGCCGGCGCAGATTAATATTCTGAGTAATGTTTTCATGTGTCGAATTTTTTTGCAGGCGGGACGCCTGTGTACCATTTTTCTTGCAGGCGGGACGCCTGCGTACCATTGAGTTTTTTTTTCAATGCAGCTTCATGCCGATGATGTTCATGAACTCTTCGCGGGTCTTGGGGTCTGTCATGAAGGCACCAGTGAAGTCGGAGGTGGTGGTGACG
>JAFVWV010000138.1 GCA_017501495.1 Bacteroidales bacterium
TAAGGCGCACCGTCAAAGCCTGTGCAGTATTGTTCGGGCTGGCGAAAACCTCGTATGTCTCGGGTGACACTTCGACAAGCCCGCCTCCTATTCCGGTAGCCGTCCACAGCAATGGCGAAGAAGTGCTCGGGCCGTCATATATAAACATTGTGTCGCCTTGAGCGATAGACAGTTCCTCAACCGTGAAGACATACTTGTAAGGCCCGGAACACGCGCCGGTAATGGTCAGCCAGTAGTCTATACCTGCGCTATAATTGCCGTCGCTGCCATCGTCGAATATACGTGTGCCGTCGCCGCCAATGGGCTGAATCGAGCCATGATTCGTGGCGTCAAGCAGCACAGTCGTTATACCCTGCGCATGGGCAAACGCACCGGTAAACAAACAAAAGACAAAAAGGAAAAGTGACTTTTTCATAGCGCATGGATATTATTTGTTCTCATACTGTTCGGGATATTCCGTGCGGAAATACGTCTCATCTATAGACCGCATTACGAGATAAGGATGTTCCGAGCCGGGGGTGGTGAAGCAGATGGTCACATTGCCCTTCGGATAGCGGTACTGCTGGTCTCTGAACGTGTAGGCATAGTAACTCAAGGACGCAAGGTCTATGCTTGTCTCATTCGTCATATACTCACCGGTCTGCCGGTTGCGCACCTCGGTGATGGACATCACCACAGCACCCGCAGGCACTGTATCGCTCACGTAGAAAGCATTGCGAGCATACTTGCAGTGCCATTCAAGCTTCTCGACCGGATAACTGTCAAGGCGAGCCTCGTCGCCATTGAACATCGGCAGCACTATCGCGCGGCAGTCCTGGGCCTTGAGCCCCGAGACACCAATCGCCAGCGTCATGACTGCAAGCATAAATATTCGTTTCATAACAATACTGTTTGGTCTTTCTACTAATATGACGAAAAAGTGGCCCCGAAGGGCCATTTATTAACACTTTTTAGGATTTTTTGTTCCTGATACGGTTGATGAGAGCCATGAGGAAGCCCAAAGCGAGGAAGCCGCCAGGAGGCAGAATCATCATCAGCATGCCGTCGGCGCCACCGATAACCGAGTGGCCAAGCACGCAACCCGTGCCGAGCAGTTCGCGCACGAAGCCGAGCAGCGAGAGAGCCCAAGTGAAACCAAGACCCATGAAGAGTCCGTCGAGAGCCGAATGGCCCACGTTGTTCTTCGAGGCAAAGGCCTCGGCGCGGCCGAGCACGATGCAGTTGACCACAATGAGGGAAATGAAGAGACCCAGGCTGTCGTAGAGACCCGGCAGGTAGGCTTTCATAACCATCTCGACCATGGTGACGAAGGTGGCGATGATGACGATGAATGCCGGGATGCGCACCTTGTCGGGGATGACGCTCTTGAGGAGCGAGATGACGATGTTGGACATCATCAGCACGAAAGTAGTGGCCAGACCCATGCTGAGGCCGTTGACCAGCGAGGTGGTGGTGGCCAGCGTGGGGCACATGCCGAGTATGAGTACCCATGTGGGGTTCTCTTTTATAAGTCCGTTCTTGATTATTTCAGAAGCTTTCATATCAGCGTTGGGGTTTTAGCGGTTGATGTTGGCGAAAACTGCGGCGGCATCGTTGATGATGCCGAGGAAGGCGCGCGAGGTGATGGTGGAGCCGGTGATGGCGTCGATGTCGCCGCCGTCTTTCTTGACGGTCAGGTTGCCGTCGGCCGGTTTGCGACCGATGACGTTGCCTTTGCCGTCTTTCTGGAACCACTGGTCGGCTTTGGCACCGAGGCCTGGAGTTTCGTGGGTTTCAAGAATCTGGTAGCCGCTGACGGAGCCTTCGGCATCGAAGCCCACCATAAGCTGCAGGTGTCCGCCGAAGCCTTTGTCGTTGCCGGCCGAGACGGCGGCACCGACCATCTGGCCGGCCTGGTCGAAGGCCACATAGCATGTGGTGCCGTCGACGGTGCGTTCTTCGAGGCGGTCGAAGGCCGGAAGCACGGCGCTGATAGCCTTTTCGACTTTTGCCTGCTGGGCCTTGGCCACTGGCTCGGCAGTGACGGCGTTGAGAGCTGCCAGGGCGGCGGCGGCCACAAGGGCGATGGCCGTCAGTGCGAGCAGCATATTCTTGAGTGAGGATTCTGCTTTCTTTGCCATAATTCTTTCTCCTTTCCTGATTAGTTAGCGAAGCGTTGGGGTTTGCACCAGCGGTTGAGCAGCGGGGTGACGCTGTTCATGAGCAGGATGGCGAAGCTGACGCCTTCCGGGTAGGCGCCCCAGTTGCGGATAATGATGGTCAGCAGGCCGCAGCCGAAGCCGAAGATGAGCTGGCCGCTCTTGGCCATGGGCGAGGTGACCATGTCTGTGGCCATGAAGCAGGCGCCGAGCATGATGCCGCCGGTGCAGATGGTCATCAGCGGGTCCATGTATGACGCCGGGTCGATGAGCCAGAGGATGCCGCTGAATACGAAGGCGGTGCCGATGAAGGCCACCGGGATATGCCATGTGATGATTTTCTTCCAGAGCAGGAAGGCTGCGCCGAGGAGTATGGCTAAGGCGCTGACTTCGCCGAGCGAGCCGCCTACATGGCCGAGGAAGGCGTCCCAGAGTGTGACGTCGGCCGGCAGGGCGCCTTCTTTGAAGGCTCCGAGGGGCGTGGCGCCGGTGGCCAGGTCGAACTGCATGGGGAAGAGTCCGCCGACCTGGGGCCAGGTGGTCATCTGCACAGGGAAGCTTATGAGGAGGAACACGCGTCCGACCAGCGCGGGGTTGAAGGGGTTCTTGCCCAAGCCGCCGAAGCTCATCTTGCCCACGCCGATGGCGACGAGGGCACCGATGATGACAATCCACATCATGCTTGTGGTGGCGGGGACGTTGAAGGCCAGCAGGAGACCCGTGACCACGGCCGAGCCGTCGGCGATGGTGCTTGGCACCTTCATGATGAATTTCTCAATCAGCCACTGGAAGAGCACGCAGGCGGCCACAGAGATGAGGCTCACCAGCAGGGCGTTCAGTCCGAAGTAGGCGATGGCGACGAGCAGGGCCGGGATGAGGGCCATGTTGACGCGCCACATGATTTTCTTGGTCGACTCGTCGCTGTGCACGTGGGGCGAGCCCGATATGTTCAGTAAGTTCATATACTATATATTTCGGTGTTCAAGGTTCGACATTGGTTATTTCTTGGCGGCCATCATGGCGCGGACGCGGTTCTTGCCGAGGCGTATCTCGTCGGTCAGCGGCTTGTTGGCCGGGCAGCTGAAGAAGCAGCATCCGCACTCGATGCAGTCGAGTATGTTGTGCTCTTTGGCTTCCTCGGTGCGGCCGGTACGTACGAGCGCCGAGAAGAGGTAGGGTTCGAGGCCCATGGGGCAGGCGTGCATGCACTTGCCGCAGCGGATGCAGGCGGTCTCGGGAGCGCGACGGGCTTCTTTTTCGCCGATGACGAGCACGCTGGCGTTGCCTTTGACGGTGGGTGCGTCGAGGTTGACGACGGCCTTGCCCATCATGGTGCCGCCGCTGATCACCTTGCCGGTGGTCTCGGGCAGCTGTCCGATGCTGTGGCTGATGATCTCGTTGTAGGTGGTGCCGATGCGCACGATGTAGTTGTGCTGGCTGGGCAGCTCCTTGCCGGTGACGGTGAGGATGTTCTCGATGAGGGGTTTGTTTTTCTGGATGGCTTCATAGACGGCGAAGGTGCTGCCGAGGTTGGATACCACGCAGCCGACGTCGATGGGCAGCTTGCCGCTGGGCACACGGCGTCCGGTGACGGCGTTGATGAGCTGTTTCTCGGCGCCCTGCGGGTATTTGACCTTGAGCGGTTCGACGATGATGCCTTCAAACTGGCGGGCCACCTCCCGCATGTGGGCTATGGCGGCGGGCTTGTTGTTCTCGATGCCGATGTAGGCGTTGGGCACTCCAAGGGCTTTGCGGAGGATGCTGATGCCGATGCACACCTCTTCGGCGTGTTCCATCATGACGCGGTAGTCGCTTGTGAGGTAGGGCTCGCATTCGGCGGCGTTGATGATCAGGTATTCGGCCTTCTTGCCTTCGGGGATGCTGTATTTGATGTGGGTGGGGAAGGTGGCGCCGCCGAGGCCGACGACACCCATCTCCTTCAGTTTGGCCACGATTTCTTTGGGTTCGAGGGTGCACTCGCGCTTGATGTCGGGGGTGCGGTCGATGGTCTCGAGCCATTCGTCGCCTTCGACGTTGATGTAAACGGCGGGTTTGGCCAGGCCGAAGGCGTCCTTGCAGGTGTCGACCTTGAGCACCGTGCCGCTGACGGGCGAGTGGACGTTGGCGCACATGAAGGTCTGTGCTTCGCCGATGAGCTGGCCGACCTTCACCTTGTCGCCTTTCTGCACCACCGGGGTGGCAGGGGCGCCGAGGTGCTGGTTCATCAGGACCACCATCTGTTTGCCCACGGGCATCACTTCGATGGCGGCGTCGTTGGATATCTTGTTTTCTTCGGGGTGGACACCACCCATGCGGAATGTCTTCATAACTTGCTGTTGATACGTTGATACGTTGATGAGTTGATAAGTTATGCTTTCACCTTTTCGGCGACGGGGATTTCAACCTTCTCGGCTGCCGGAGCCGCCGGTGCTTCGGGCTTGGGCGCGGGTTTGACGGCCGGTGCGGGGAATCCGACGTCGTGGATGGCGTGGGTCGGGCACTCGACGACGCATTTGCGGCAGGCGATGCACTTGGTGTGGTCGATGTAGCTGAGGTTGTCGGCGATGGTGATGGCCTCCATTGGGCATACCTTCTGGCATTTGCCGCAGCCGATGCAGGCGTTGGCGCAGCTCTTCATGGCCACGGCGCCTTTCTCCTTGTTCATGCAGCTGACGTAGACGCGGCGGTCTTTCTTGCCTTTGCGGCGCAGCTCGATGATGCGGCGCGGGCAGGCTTTGGCGCAGGCGCCGCAGGCGGTGCACTTGTCGGCGTCGACCACCGGCACCCCGTCGGGGCCCATGTGGATGGCGTCGAACTGGCAGGCGGCCACGCAGTCGCCGCAGCCGAGGCATCCGAAGGGGCATCCGCCCTCGCCGGTGTAGACGGTGTTCTGGAAGGCGCACGAGCGCAGGCCGTCGTAGTTGGAGCGGCGCTTCTCGCCGCAGTTGGCGGGGTTGCAGCGCACCACGGCCACCATCGGTTCGCCCTGCTCGACGGTGCAGCCAAGCAGCTGACCGATTTTCTGCATCACGGCGTCGCCGCCGGGGGCGCAGCGCAGGCCTTCCATGTTGCCTTGGGCCACGCAGGCCTCGGCAAAGGCACGGCAGCCGGCTTTGCCGCAGCCGCCACAGTTGGCGCCGGGAAGCACTTCGGCCACTTCGTCGATAAGCGGGTCTTCCACCACCTTGAACTTCTGTGCCACGATGTAGAGCAGTACGGCGAAAAGCAGTCCCAGCACTCCCAGGACTATCACCGCAATGAGGATCTGATTAGTCATCTCGTTGTTATTGTTTTTAGGATTATTTTCTGTCA